>CAYNUZ010000094.1:0-8756 GCA_964400385.1 uncultured bacterium
GGTCGATGCTGAAGTAACGCAATCCCAGCGCTTGCCCGACCTGATCCACGACCAGAAGACGGTCTACGGCTCCTGGGTGACCAGCCTCTGGCGGATGGAGGAACTGGTGGAGCGGCTGGTCCGCTGGGGGATCCACCCCGAGGAGCTGGTCACGCACCGGTTTCCGCTCGCACGAGCCGGGGAGGCGTACGCGCTGATGGCGGAGGGACGCTGCGGGAAGGTGGCCGTCACGTTTGACGAGGGGACGGCCGCCTGAGCGCGGTTGTGCCGGACGGCGTGGATCCCGCGCGCGTGCCGACGCACCGGCTGGCGTCGGGCGCCGCGATCCCGGTCATCGGGCTGGGCACGTTCGGCTCGGACCGGTACGGGGCGGCCGAGGTGGCGGCGGCCGTCCGGGAGGGGCTTGCCGCCGGCGTGCGCCACGTGGACTGCGCTTCGGTCTACGGCAATGAGCGGGAGATCGGCGCCGTCCTCCGCGGGGCGCTGGACGGGGGCCTGCCCCGGGCCGGCCTGTGGGTCACGTCGAAGCTCTGGAACGACATGCACGCCCCGGCGGACGTCGCGCGGTCATGCGAGCGGTCGCTCCGGGACCTCGGGCTGGACCACCTCGACCTCTACCTGGTCCATTGGCCATTCCCCAACTTCCACGCGAAGGGCGTGGACGTGGGTTCGCGGGATCCCAACGCCCGGCCCTATCTGCACGAGCGGTACCTGGAGACCTGGCGGGCCATGGAGGGGCTGGTGCGGCGTGGGCTCGTGCGGCACCTCGGCACGTCCAACATGACCATCCCGAAACTGAAACTTCTGCTGCGGGACGCGGCCATCCGGCCGGCGGTGAACGAGATGGAGCTGCACCCCCACTTCCAGCAGCCGGAACTCTTCAGCTTCGTGCTGGCGGAAGGGATCGTGCCGGTCGGCTACTCGCCCCTGGGCTCCCCGCGCCGGCCCGAGCGGGACCGGACGCCCGCGGACACGGTGGATCTCGAGGATCCGGTCGTGCTCCGCATCGCGGAGCGCCACCGGACGTCCCCCGCGGCCGTCTGCCTGAAGTGGAGCGTCCAGCGGGGCGCCGTGGTCATCCCGTTTTCGGTCAAGCGGGAGCAGATCGTCGCCAACCTCTCGGCCGTCACGGGGGATCCGTTGACCGACGATGCGATGCGCGACCTCGCCGGGATCGACCGCCAGTGCCGGCTGATCAAGGGCCAGGTCTTCCTCTGGAAGCCGGGCCAGTCCTGGGAGGACCTGTGGGACCCGGCGGGGGAGATCACGCCGCCATGACGGTCCGATGAGCCTCGGCATGGACTTCACGCGGACGCCGCTCTCCGCCGGCGCCGAGCCGATGCGCGAAGGCGCGTTCAAGGCGGAGTGGGAATCGCTGAAGAGGTACGAGTTGCCCGGGTGGTTCCGGGACGCGAAGTTCGGGATCTGGGCGCACTGGGGGCCGCAGTGCGAGGCGGAGCGGGGGGACTGGTACGGCCGCGGCATGTACGAGGAAGGCGGCTGGCAATATACGGAACACCTCAAGCAGTTCGGCCATCCGTCGGAGGCCGGGTTCAAGGACGTAATCCACCGGTGGAAGGCCGAACGGTGGGATCCCCGGAGGCTGGTCGCGCTCTACAAGCGCGCGGGGGCGAAGTACTTCTTCGCGATGGCGAACCACCACGACAACCTGGACCTGTGGGACAGCCGGCACCAGCCGTGGAATGCGGTCCGGATGGGGCCCCGCCGGGACCTGGTCGCGGGCTGGGAGGCGGCGGCGCGGGCCGAAGGCCTGCGGTTCGGGGTGAGCGTGCACGCGTCGCATGCCTGGACGTGGTTCGAAACGGCGCAGCGCGCCGATATGAACGGACCGAAGGCCGGTGTCCCGTACGACGGGAAGCTGGCGAAGGCGGACGGGAAGGGCACGTGGTGGGAGGGGGAGGATCCGCAGGACCTGTACGCGCAGCGGCACCCACCCGGCGCGGAGCCGACGGTCTGGAAAATCTGGGAATGGCAGCAGCCGGGGGCATCGCTCCCGGACGCCGCGTACTGCGAGAAGTTCTACAACCGGACCGTGGACCTGATCAACCGGTGCCGGCCGGACCTGGTGTATTTCGACGACACCGTCCTGCCGCTGTATCCGGTCAGCGACGTCGGGCTCAAGCTTGCGGCGCACTTGTACAACTCAAGCATGGCATGGCACGGCGGCCGGAACGAGGCGGTGGTGTTCGGCAAGATCCTGAACGAGGAGCACAAGAAGGCGCTGGTCTGGGACATCGAGCGCGGGCAGACCGACAAGATCGAGCCCCGGCCGTTCCAGACGGACACGTGCCTGGGGAGCTGGCACTACGACCGCGGCGTCTACGAGCGGGCCGGGTACAAGAGCGCGAAGACGGTGGTCCACATGCTGGCGGACACCGTCAGCAAGAACGGCAATCTCCTCCTGAGCGTGCCGGTGCGCGGGGACGGGACGATTGACGAGCTGGAGGAGAAGATCGTGGGGGAGATCGGCGCGTGGCTGGCGGTGCACGGCGAGGCGATCTACGGAACACGTCCCTGGGTGGTCTTCGGGGAAGGCCCGCCGGCGGCGGGAGCCGGCCTGACGGGTCCGGGGTTCAACGAGGACAAACAGCGGCCGCTGACGGAGGACGACGTGCGATTCACCCGGAAGGGGGACGCGGTCTACGCGATCGTCCTGGGGAAGCCGACGAAGCCGGTGCGGCTCCGGGCGCTGGGGACGGGGGCGGGGCACCTCGACGGCGCCATCGCCGCGGTGGAGCTGGTGGGCGGCCGGGAGGCCGTGACGTGGTCCCAGGGGAACGATGCGCTGGTGATCGAACCGGGCCGCGATGCGGCAGGTGAGATCGCGGCCGTCTATCGCGTGACGACGCACCGGAAACGCTGATGGACGGGCGCGGCCGGCGCGAATCGGGAGCCGCGTCCCGCCGACATCGCGGCCCGAAGGCCTGGGTGCTCGTCGCGCTGCTGCTGGCGGCGCGCGGGGAGGCGGCGGAGACCACGGCCCAACGCGATGCGCGGATGGGCTGGTGGCGGGAGGCCCGGTTCGGGCTGTTCATCCACTGGGGCCTGTACGCGGTGCCCGCGGGCACCTGGAGAGGCAAGCCCGTCTCCGGCATCGGCGAGTGGATCATGAATACCGCGAAGATTCCCGTCAGGGAGTACGAGGCGCTCGCCCCCCGGTTCGATCCAGTCAAGTTCGATCCCGGCGCCTGGGCGGATCTCGCCGTCGCCGCCGGGATGAAATACGTGGTGATCACCGCGAAGCACCATGACGGCTTCGCGATGTTCCGGTCGCGGACGTCGCGGTGGAACATCGGCGACGCGACGCCCGGCCGCCACGACCCCGTGAAGGAGCTGGGCGACGCGGTCCGGGCCCGGGGGCTCAAGTTCGGGGTGTATTACTCGCAGTGCCAGGACTGGCACCATCCCGGGGGGGCGGCGTACGGCGGGCACTGGGACCCCGCCCAGGACGGCGATTACGACGCCTACCTCCGGACGATCGCGCTGCCGCAGGTGGAGGAGCTGCTCGACCGGTACGGCCCGCTCGCGGTGCTCTGGTGGGACACGCCCTGGGAGATGACGCCCGCGCGGGCCGCGCCGTTTGCCGCGGCGCTGGCGCGGCAACCGGGCCTCATCACGAACAACCGGCTGGGCGGGGGCGTGGAAGGGGACACCGAGACGCCCGAGCAGGAGATCCCCGCGACCGGATATCCCGGCCGTGACTGGGAGACCTGCATGACGATGAACGACACGTGGGGCTACAAGGCCGACGACCACCACTGGAAATCCGCCGCCGCCCTCATCCGGAACCTCGCGGACGTCGCGAGCAAGGGGGGGAATTACCTGCTGAACGTCGGCCCGACGGCGGAGGGGGTCATCCCGCCCGAAAGCGTCGAGCGGCTCCACGCGGTCGGCGCCTGGCTGGCCGTGAACGGCGAAGCGGTCTACGGCACCGCCGCCGGACCGTTCCGGAAGCTGCCGTGGGGGCGGTGCACGGCCAAGGGGAGCCGGCTGTACCTCCACGTCTTCGACTGGCCGGAGACGGGAAGGCTCACCGTGCCCGGGCTCAGGACGCCGGTGGTGCATGCCCGGCTGCTGGCCGATTCCGCGGCGCGGGTGGGCGTCACGGCAGGTCCCGACGGCCCGGTCCTTGCGCTTCCCGCGCACGCACCCGACCCGGCGGTCAGCGTCGTGGCACTCGACCTCTCCGGGACGCCGGTCGTGGAGCCCGCGCCGGTCCGCGTGGACACGGACGGCGTCCTGCGCCTCCTCGCCGCCGATGCGGACGTGCATGGACGGAGCGCGCGGTACGAGGCCGGGAGCGGGCACGACAATATCGGGTACTGGACGGACCCGGCGGACTGGGTGTCCTGGGAGGTGGAGGTGCCGGCGGACGGTGCGTACCAGGTCGACGTCACGACGGGATGCGACCGCGGTTCGGGCGGGGCCCGGTACGAAGTGGCGTGTGATGCCGGGCGGGTTACCGGCGTCGTCAAGGAGACCGGCTCCTGGGTCACGTTCCGGTCCGAGCGGCTGGGCCGCCTCGACCTCCGGCGGGGCCGGCGGACGGTGGCGGTCAAGGTCCTCGCGAAGCCGGGCGCTGCGGTCATGAACCTGCGTTCCCTCCTCCTCACGCCGACCCGGCTGCCCTGACCGGCGGGCCCAGGATGGCCCGGACTCGGCGGCGTCCTCCCCGTGGCAATTTGGGGTAGGCTTGACGAGATGGCCATCACGCCGGGGAAGGGACACCGCGCCGCGAAGAGCCGGATCGTCAGCAAGCTGCCCGCGGTCACCGCGGCGTTCTGGCTGATGAAGATCAGCGCGACCACCCTCGGGGAGACGGGCGGGGACTGGCTGTCCATGACGATGCAGGTGGGGTATCTGGCCAGCACGGTCATCTTCTTCGGGCTGTTCGTGGCGGCGCTGGCAGTCCAGCTCCTGTCGCGGCGGCACCACCCCTGGGTCTTCTGGACGGTCATCGTCGCCACCAGCACGGCCGGCACGACGATGTCGGACTACATGGACCGCACGCTGCAGCTCGGGTATACCCGGGGCGCGGCGATCCTGGTCTCGATCCTGCTCGTCTCGTTGGCGTCGTGGAAATGGACCACCGGGAACCTCGACGTCAACCGGATCCGCTCGCGTACCGGCGAGGTGTTCTACTGGATCACGATCCTCTTCTCGAACACGCTGGGGACGGCGCTCGGGGATTTCCTCTCGGACGACTCCGGGTTCGGCTTCTTCGGGAGCTGGCTGCTGATCACGGGCTGTCTGGGGGTGCTCCTCGCCGCGATGCGGTTCACCCGGCTCTCGCGGGTCGTCCTGTTCTGGGTGGCCTTCATCCTGACCCGGCCGTTCGGCGCCACGTTCGGTGACGTCCTGACCAAGACCCATGAGAAGGGCGGGCTGGATTTCGGGAGGGGATACGCCTCGCTCGTCCTGCTGGCGATCCTGGCCGTCACCATCGTGGTGTCCTACCGGAAGGCCGGCCGCCTCCCCGCTCCCGCGGCGACCTGACCCGCCGCGCTTCATGGCGGGAAAGGGCGCGGCATGGGTGCTCCTCGCTGCCGTGCTGGCGGCCGGCTCGCTGGCCCGGGCCGAGGGCGGAAGCCGGAGTGACCTGGCGATCAGGATCGGCAACGAGTCGAACCGGCCGGACGGCCTGGCGGGCCCGCTCACCTGCGGCGTGCTCGGCAGCTACACCTTCGAGAGCCGGCTGGTGGTGGATGCGGCCTACGTCCGGCTGCATGAGCCGCATACCCCGGCATTGCGGTCGGTGACGGACGAGGCCCGGGCGACGGTCACGCTTCCCGAGCGGCCCGTCCTCGGACAGCCGCTGGTCCTGGCCGGCACCGCGTGGCGGAACCGGATGATCGATATGTACACCAACCTCGGCGGGCTGGAAGTCACGCGGCCGGACCTCGGACCCGTCTCGCTGGTCGTGGGGGGCTACGCGGGCGACGCGTCCCGGGAGGACGTGCACGGCGGGTTCGTGGGTGCCCGGCTGGCCCTGTCCGGGGAGTCGGGGCCGGTGACATGGGAGCTGGGTCACCTGCAGGGGCGGATCGGCTCCCCCGGGGCCGGGTCCGGGGCCTACCGCAAGTCCTCCGCGGAGGCCGGCGCGAGGCTTTTCGGGGTGCGCCGGCTCTCGGTCGAAGGCACGCTGGCGGTCGAGGACCGGCATTTCACGTTCGGGCCCGGCAGACCCGCGAGCGCCCCGGCGGACGCGCTGATCGTGGTGGTCGGGCTCGAGGGGCACGTGGAGCCGGGGTCGCCGGGGGAAGCGGGAGATCGTCCCTGACGCGGACACGGGGGCCGTACTAGGATGACAGGGCCCCATGGCCACGACGAGGCGGGCCCTGGCGCGGGAGGATCACACACGATGGGCGCGATGAATCCGGTTGTCCACTTCGAGATGCCGGCCAAGGACCGGGGCCGGATGCGGAAATTCTACGAGAGCGCGTTCGGCTGGCAGACCCGGCAGCTCGGCGACGAGATGGGCGGATACGTCCTGGCCACGACCACGGAAGAGGGGGACAACGGCCGGCCGAAGCACCCGGGCGCCATCAACGGCGGGTTCTACCAGCGCACCGACGACCCGGTCAGCCAGACGACGGGCATTGTGGTCGCGGTCGAGAACCTCGAGGAGAGCATGCGCCGGGCGAAGGCCGCGGGCGGCACGCTGCACGGTGAGCCGCAGGACATTCCCGGCGTCGGGCGGTTCATCTCGGTGATCGACACCGAGGGCAACCGGGTGAGCATGCTTCAGCCGAAGATGTGAGCCCGCTTCGCGCCGCCCGCCGCGTCGTCGGGGCCGTCCTCCCCGTCCTCGCACTGGCGGGTTCCGCCCGGGCCGGCCTGATTCATCAGGCGCCCAATCCGCACCCCACCGCCGCGTACCGGTGGCTGGAGGTGACCCTCGAGGCGTCCGGCCGGGACGTGGACCGCAACCGGGCCCGGCCGCCGATCCTCTCCCGCAGCATGGCGATCGTCATGACCTCGATGTACGACGCCTGGGCGGCGTACGACGCCACGGCGGTCGGTACCCGGCTGGGCGCCGCGCTCCGCCGGCCCGCCGCCGAACGGACCCTCGCCAACAAGGAGGCCGCGATCGCGTACGCGGCGTACCGGGCGCTGCTCGACGTCTATCCGGAGGATGCCCCGTGGCTCGCGGAGCAGATGAAGGCCATGGGATACGACCCGGCCGACGCGTCGCCGGATCCCGCGCGCGCCGCCGGGGTGGGGAACACGGCTGCGGCCGCGGTCATCGCCTGGCGGCGGCATGACGGTTCGAACCAGTTCGGGGACGAGCCCGGGTCGGACGGCCGGCCGTATTCCGATTACACGGCCTACCGGCCGCGGGCGGAGGACCCCACCGCCTGGCGGCCGATCCCGTTCGCGGACGGCAGGGGCGGCACCTTCGCGCCGGGGTTCCTCGCGCCCCACTGGTACCGCGTCCGGCCGTTCGCCCTGCGCAGCGCCACGGAGTTCATGCCGCCCCCGCCCCCCGCCTTCGGGTCGGCGGCGCTGCGACGGGACGTGGACGAGTGCGTCGCGGTGAATGCCGCACTGACGCTGCGCCAGAAGGCCATCGTGGAGTTCATGCGCGACGGGCCGCGTTCCACGGGCCAGAGCGGCCACTGGCTGCGGTTTGCCCAGGACGTCTCGCGGCGCGATGCGGACGACCTGGACCGGGACGTCAAGCTGTTCTTCGGGGTCGCCAACGTGGTCTTCGACGCGTTCGTCTCCTGCTGGGAGGTCAAGCGGGTCTACGACACCGGCCGCCCGTACTGGTGGGTGCGGCGGTACTACGAGGGCCGGACCGTGCGCGGCTGGGCGGGGCCCGGGAAGGGCGTGGCCACGATCCCGGCCGCGGCCTGGCGGCCGTATTCCCCGGACACGTTCGTCACGCCTCCCTTCCCCGGGTACGTCTCGGGCCACGCCACCGCCAGCGGCGCGGCATCCCGCTTCCTCGAGCGGTTCACCGGCAGCGACCGGTTCGGGGCGGTGGCGATCCGGCATGCGGGGGAGCTGACCGAGCCGGGGATTCCGCCGCGGCTCATGCAGGCGGTGGATGGCCGGCCGGCGGAGGATGCGCCGGCCACCGCCGAGGTGCGGCTCGACCTGCCCACGTTCAGCGCCACCGCCGAGATGGCGGCGGTGTCGCGCCTGTGGGGCGGATACCACATCCGGACGGACAACGAGGAGGGGCTGAAGCTCGGCCGGCGGATCGCCGACGCCACCTGGCCGGTCTACCGGGCGTACTTCGACGGCTCCGCCGGGATCCCGGAATGAGCACCATCCTGGTCGGCACGTACACGGGTGACGCCGGGCCGGCGGGGGTCTCCCGGGGCCTGTATGCGATGGACTGGGACGGCGCGGCGGGGAGTCTCGGCGCGCCCCGGCTGGTCGCCGAGCTGGCCCATCCCAGCTTCGTCGCCGCCCACCCCTCGCTTCCATATACCTATGCCGTCAGCGAGGTCGGCGGGGCCGAGGGCGGCGTGCTGGTGGCCCTGCGGCGGGAGGCCGCGGGGTTTTCCCCGGCGGGACGGTGGCCGACCCACGGGGCGGGACCGTGCCACGCCGTGGTCGAGCCGCGGGGGGCGTTCCTGATCGTCTCGAACTACACCGCGGGCACCGCCGCGGTGTGGCCGCTGGCGGACGGGCTGCCGGCGGGGGAGGCGACCGTACTGCGGCTCGCGGGCCGGGGGCGCCGTGTACGCGCAATACGACTTCACCAAAAAGTTCTCCATTGC
>CAYNUZ010000095.1:0-8718 GCA_964400385.1 uncultured bacterium
CGATCTTGCCGAGAACCTCCTCATCGACGACGCGCTTGGCGAAGTCGATCATCGGCGAAAAACGGAAGTTGTACCCCACTTGCACGATGCCGGCGGTTTGCGCCGAGGCCCTGACGAGACGTTCCAAATCCGCAGGGCTCGAGCCGCCCGGCTTCTCCACGAGGACGCTCTTGCCCGCCTTCAGGCAAGCGATCGAATAGTCGACCATCTCGTAGGTCCACGGCTCGACGATCACCCCATGCACGTCCGGGCTGGCGAGAACATTCTCCCGCGACAGGACGGGGGCCTCGACGAATGCCGAGAGTGCCTTCAATGCGTCCTGATTGGCCGGGTCGGGATCGGCCACTCCGACGACTCGGACCCCGTCGATCCGACGCGCGACATCGAGCCGCACCGACACGTGAGGATGAGTGATTCCGAGACACGCGATCCCGAATGACGTCGGCCAGGGGTGGCCTCCCCCTGCGCGGCGCCCACGGGGTCCTGCTCGCCTCGCCGGAGTACAACCACTCCGTCTCGGGCGTCACGAAGAACCTGCTGGACTGGGTCTCGCGCGGCCGGCCCTACCCGCTCCAGGGCAAGCCGGTCCTGGCGCTGACCGCCACGCCAGGGCCGTCCGGCGGGCGGGCGGGCCTGGAGGCGCTGCGCCAGCCGCTGGAAGCCGTGGGGGCGCGGGTCAGGACCGCCGGGTTCGGCCGGGTGGCGCGGCGCCCCGACGGGTCGGTCGAGCTGCCGCCCGCGGACGAGGGCCGACTGGCAGGCACGGTCCGGGAATGGATCGAGGGGATCGAAGCCCAGCAGGCCGTCTTCGATAACTGAGGCGCCCGCGCCCGCGCTGTAGACTGGATCAGGACGATGAAACCAGCGGGCCGGCAGATGGTGGTGTTCAAGATGGACGACCTCGGCACCTCGTGGTGGCGCGAGTGGAAGATCCTCACCGACCTCGTGAAGGCCGAGAACGTCAAGGCCGGGCTCGGCATCTTCGCGGCCTCGCTGCTGGAAGGCGATGCGGCCTACGATGCGTGGATCGCCGGCCTGCTGGCCGACGGGCGGTTCGAGCTCTGGTTCCATGGCTTCACCGGAGCCGGCCCCCACGGGGAGCCGGGCCGGGAGCACCAGGGCGCTCCCTACGACTTCCAGAAAGCCTCGTTTGAGCGGGGCCGGCAGGCGCTCCTCACGCGGTGCGACGTGATCATGCGGACGTACGCGGAACACTGGTACGGCGGCGACGCCACCACGGTCAGGGTGGTTTCCGAGGATCCCTGGCTGCGGGTCTGGATGGCCTGGGAGAGCGAGCACCTCGCGTCCGCGGCGGCGAGCATCCCCGCCGACCTCCGGGTCCTCGGCTCGCTGCCGGTGGCCATGGAATGCCCCGATCCGAAGAACTGGACCCCGGGTTACGTCAACTTTTCGGAGTTTCGGAAAGAATACTCGGGCCACGAGCAGGATCCGTATCTGGTCCTCCAGGGCCATCCATGGTCGTGGACCGAAACCTCGACCAAGTCCGACCGAACCGGGGCCGTCCTGGACCGCTGGGCGGAGTTCCGCAAGATCGTCCGGTTTCTCAAGGACCGGGACGCGGAATTCCTGAACCCGTACGAGTACTACCGTCGCGTCCGCGGCTTTGACACCGACACCATGCCGCCCGCGGCGCCGACGGGACTCAGGATAACCCGCACCGGGATGGATTCGGTGACGTTGAACTGGACCGCGCCCGCCGCCCCGGCGTCCGGGCTCGATGGCTACAAGATTTACCGCAATGGCCGTCCGGAGTGGCTGGCCACCACGACGTCCTGGGAAGCGGCCATCCCCGGCCTTTCCCCCTCCGATGCCTTCCAGGTGGCCGCCGTCAGCCGGGCCGGCGTCGATTCCCCACGGAGCGCCCCGGTCACCAGGGCGTAGGAGACCGAGGACTACACCTTCGCGCGGGACTCCAGGGCGAGCTCGATCACCCTCGATTCGGTGATGCCCAGCGCGTGGTAGTTGCGGTAGTACTCGTCGATGAACCGCTCGGGATTGCCGGTATTCAGCTTCTCCTCGCGCAGCTCCTTGACCTGGCCGACCAGCCGCTTGATGAGGTCGTCGTTGATATCAATGCCCGCGGATTTCAGGACGCCCGCATGGGCCATGAGGACGTGCTCCACGGCCGCGGCGCCGGTGTGCTTGCCGAAAATGAACCCGTGGGTGCCGCCCACCGTCTGCTCCCGGATGAACTGGTAGATCGCCGGGTGGATCGCGATGCCGGCGGTGTGCATGCCGGACTCGTGGAAGAAGACGCCCTCGCCCACCAGCGGCTCGTGGACCTGCATGGCGATCCCCGACGCACGCTCGATTGCCCGGCGCAGCTCCACCAGCCGGTCGTACCGGAAGCCCGGCAGCTCGACGCCGTAGAGCTCCTTGAGGATCATGACCACCTGGTGGAGCGGGGCGTTGCCCGCCCGTTCCCCGATCCCGTTGGCCGTGACCCCCGCGTGGGTGGCGCCGTGCGACAGCGCGCGCACGCAGTTGTAGGCGCCGATCGCGAAGTCGTTGTGGAAGTGGGCGGTCAACTGTACGCCCTTCGGCAGCGCCGCCACGATCGGCGGGAAGTAGTGGTCCACCGCCTCCGGGCTGAAGACGCCGCAGGTATCCGAGAAGCAGAACCGGGTGCCGCCGGCCTTGACGCACGCCAGCGCCCACTCGATGTCGTACGCCAGCGTGGAGCGGGAGGCGTCCTCGGCCGCGAACTCGACCCGGGAGAACCCGCGCTCGCGGGCATAGGACACCGCCGCCGTGATCATCTTGATGTTGGCCGCCCGGTAGAACTCGACGGGGGTGTCCAGCCACTCCTCGGCCTTCCGGCCCTCCTGCTTCAGCAGCACCTGCCCGATCTTGTACTTCATGTGGAGGTCGGAGAGGGCGGAGAGCACGAGCACCGAGACCGCGTCCGGCGGCGCGCCGATCGCCTTCAGCGTGTCCACCACCGCGTCCACGTCGCCCCGGTTGCTGCGGCACATCGCCAGGATCTCGACGTCCTTGCGGATCTTCCCCTGCCGCTGGGCCTCGACACAGAGCTGGAGCGACCGGCGGTCCGACTCGCCCACCACCGGGAAGGCCACGTCCATGACGTGCACGCCGATCTCGGAGAGCAGGATCGCCAGCTCCAGCTTCTGCTCGGGCGAGAAGGCCACGCCGGGCATCTGCTCGCCGTCGCGCAGCGTGTCGTCGTAAATGCGGATTTCGGACGCCGGCCGGAAGGCCTTGCCGCCGGTGAACGCCTGCGGCGGCCGGGCGAGCTGGTCGAGCGGTTCGCGCAGCTCCACCATCAGAGGGCCGCCGCGTCCGCCGCGGCGTCCTGCTTGCGCTGCCAGGCCGGCGGGAATTTGAGCGCCTCGCGGTACTTCGTCACCGTCCGGCGCGCGATCGTGATGCCCTCGTGCTTGAGCCGGTCCGCGAGCTGCTCGTCCGAGAGCGGCGCGTCCGCCGACTCGGTCTCGATGAGGTCGCGCACCCGCGACCGCACGGCCGCGCCGGAGGTGCCGCCCGCGGAGGTGTTGGGCAGCCGGTTCGAAAAGAAGTCCTTGAGCGCCCGCAGCCCCCCGGGCGTCGAGATGTACTTGTTGGCGACAACCCGGCTGACCGTGGATTCGTGGACGCCGATCGCGTCGGCCACCTCGCGCAGCGTCAGGGGTTTCAGCGCCGCCAGCCCCTGCTCGATGAACAGGGCCTGCCGCTTCACGATCTGCTCGAGCGTCTTGTAGAGGGTGACCCGGCGCTGCTCGATCCCCCGCATCAGCATCAGGGCCGACCGGAAGCGCTCCTGCAGGAACCGCCGCTCGTCCTCGCCCAGCGTGCCGCGCTTGGCGAGCAACTCCCGGTAGGCCTTGCTGAGGCGCAGCGGCGGCAGCCCGTTGTCGTTGAGCGTCACCACGTACTCCTTGCCCACCTTGTCCACGCGCGCGTCGGGGAACACCGCCGGGGGCGCCTCGGCGAACCGGCCGCCCGGCTTGGGGTCGCACGCCTTCACCTGCTTGAGCGCGGCGCGGATCGCCTCCTCGGTCTCGTGCATCAGCTTCGCCAGCGTCGCCGGCGCGGCGCCGTTGCGCGTCTCGAGTTCGTTCAGGTGATCCGTCACGATCCGCCGGGCCAGCGTGGTGTCCTCCGGGCACTCCTGGAGCTGGAGCAGCAGGCACTCCTTGAGGTCGCGCGCCCCCACCCCCGCCGGGTCCAGCGACTGCACCAGCGCCAGCGCCGCCTCCAGGCGGTCCACGGGGGCCCCGGCGGTCGCGACGAGGTCCGCCAGCGGCGTCGTCAGGTACCCGTTGTCGTCGAGGTTGCCGATGATCACGATGGCCAGCCGCACGTCCTCCGCGGCGTCCTCCACCAGGTGGAGCTGGTCGAGCAGGTGGTCCTCCAGCGTCCGCGTGTGGACCAGCCGGTTCTCCTGCATCTGGTCCATCTCGTCCTCGCGGTCGTGGTCGCGGACCTCCCGGGGGCCCTCCTCGGCGGCGAGCGCCAGCCAGTTGTCCATGCTCTCCTCGGTGAGGGCTGCATCCGCCTTGTCCTCGGCCACCTCCTTGGGCGCCTCGGCTGCGGCCTCCTGGGGCCCCTCCTCGAGGGTCGGGTTGGTCTCGAGCTCCTGCTGGACGAGCTCGATGAGTTCGGTGGTGGGGAGCTGCAACAGCTTGATGACCTGCTGGAGCTGGGGGGTCATGACCAGCCGCTGCTGCTGCTTGAGCCGTAGCGACTGGGCTAATTCCATGTCTTTTCCTTCATGGGCCGTTGTTCCACCTCGATGGTATGCGAATTGCATAGGGCGGTCAAGGCGGAAGGCTGTTACCATACCCGCACGATGGCGGCCCGTCCCCCCGATCCCGCCCTGGATGCGCCCCTCGATGGGCTGGCGCGCGCCGGCAGCACGGTGCCGGAAGAGGCGATCGCCGCGCTGATCGCGCTTGGGGCCGCCGCCGTGGCGCCGCTGCTCCGGCTGCTCGACGAGATCGAGGTGGACGAGGACGACTGGACGCCGCTGTGGATCGCGGTGACGCTCGGCGAGCTGCGGTCCCCCGCCGCGGTTCCGGCGCTCCTGCGGCTGATGGCGCTGCCCGAGGGCGACGTGCTGGCGGAGGCGGCCGGCGAGGCGATCGCCAAGATCGGCGTCCCCGCGCTCCCGGCCCTCACCGTCTTCGCGCGCGAGGAGCGCGCGTGGGAGGCCCGCCACCACGCCTACGCCGCGCTCGGCCAGATTCCCGGCGAGGTGTCGCTGCGGTTCCTCATCGGTGCGCTGGACCGCGACCCCCTGCTGTGGACCGCGATCGCCATGGCGCTGGCGGATCTCGGCGATCCCCAGGGGATCCCGGCGCTCAAGGCGCTGCTTCCGCGGTGCGAGGCGCGGGAGGCCGCCGCGGTCCGCGAGGCCCTCGACATCCTCGAGGGACGGCAGCCGTCGTATCCCCGGTCGCACGCCCGGCCCTGGCGACAGCGGTGCGCGGAGCTGGCCCTGTGACCCGGCCGCTCCTCGTCCTCGCCTCAGCCTCCCCGCGCCGCCGCGCCCTGCTTGCCCGGATGGGCCACCGGTTCCGGGTCCTGCGGCTCCCCTTCCGCGAGCACGTGCCCGCGGGGATGCCGCCGGCCGAGGCCGCCCGGTACCTGGCCTGGCGCAAGGCGGAGACCGCCCGCCGCCGGGTCCGGCGCGGACTGCTGATCACCGGCGACACGGTGGTGGCGCTGGGCGGAACCCGGTTCGGCAAGCCGCGGTCCCGCGCCGACGCCCGGCGGATCCTGCGCCGCCTTTCCGGCCGCACCCACGCGGTGATCACCGGGCTGGCGGTGATGGATGCGCGCACCGGCATCGGGCTGCTGGGTTCGGAGACGAGCGCGGTGACCTTCCGGAGGCTGACACCCGGGGAGATCGCGGCCTACGTCGCCACCGGCGAGCCGATGGACAAGGCCGGGGCGTACGGGATCCAGGGGAAAGGGGGGCGGCTGGTGCGGACGATCCGGGGCGACTACGCGAACATCGTGGGCCTGCCCACCCGCCTGCTCCGCAGCCTGCTGCGGCGGTTCGGGGTCCTCAGGAGGCGTCGATGAAGGGGTGGATCTTGGACTTCGCGCGCAGCTTCGCGACGTAGGCGTCGAACGCGGCGCGCTGCTTGCGCGCCAGCAGGACCGGCTCGATCTCCGGCCGCTCCTTGAGGAACTTCACTTCCGGCGCGTGCTCGTGGTGCTCGTCGGTGAGCTGGGCGAGGAAATACCCGTCGTCGGTCTCGACGACCTCCGTCATCTCCCCGGGCTCCAGCCCCGCCAGCGCCTCCGACACCGCGTCGAAGGTCTTCGCGGAGAGGCCCGCGGGCGGCTCCTTGCCGCGCTCGAACCACCCCGTCACGACCGCCTTGCGGGCCACGGCGGCGGCCACGTGCGCCAGGTCCTTCTCCTTCTTCGCCAGCATCCCCGCGCGCAGGGCCTCGGCCTGGAGCGCCGCCTTCGCCCGCGCGGTCAGGATCTTGTCGCGGATCTTCCCCTTCAACTCCTCGAAGGTCGGCTTCTCCTCGTGCTGGTGGTCGTCGCACTTGATCAGGTGCCAGCCGAAGCGCGTCTGGAACACCTGGCTCAGCTGGCCCTTGCCGAGCTTAAAGACGACCGAGTCGTACTCGGGAATCAGCTCGCCCTTCACCCGCCACCCCAGGTCGCCGCCCCGCTGGGCGGTGTTCTGGTCGTCGGAACGGCGGCGGGCCACGTCCGCGAAGTCCGCGCCCTTCCGGATCTCGGCCAGGATGGTATCCATCTTGGCCTTGGCCTGGGCCCCGGCCTCGGGACCGGCCTGCGGCGAGGCCGCGACCACGATGTGCCGGATGCGCACGCGCTCGACCTTCTCGAACTCCTTGTGGTTCTGGGTCCAGTAGTCCTTGACGTCGGCGGCCGGGACGGAGAGCTTTTCCTTCGCCTCGGCCAGGGGGAACTTGAGGATGGTGGCCTTCATCTTCCGGTGCCACCGCAGGTACTCCAGCCACAGCTCGAGGTCCGTGCACCGCACCGCCTCGCGGAGCACCCCCTCCAGCCGCGCGGTGCACATGGACCGCTCCTGCTCGAGCGAGAAGAGCTGGGCCGACACCCCCAGCCGCTGCAGGGCCGCCTGGTAGCGGTACGGATCGAACTGCCGGGTCTCGGGGTTCATGAAGACCGGCATTGCGTGGATCTGGCCCTCGACCTCCGCCGGCGTCACGCCGTACTTGAGCCGCCGCGCCTCCTGCCACAGCAGGGTCTGGTCCACCAGCCGGTCAAGGACGGTTTTGCGCAGGTCCCGCTCGTCGGCTTCCGTCATCGACGAGCGGACGGGCTGCATCGGCCCCTCCAGCTCCTGGTTGTAGATGACGTAGAACTCCTGGCTGGAGATCCGCTCGCCGTTGACCGTGGCGGCCGCGCCGCCCGCCCCGCCGAATCCCCCCTGGGCGCCCCACTGGACCGCGATAAACAGGAGGAACGCCGCGAGGATCGTGCCGAAGACCACCTTCACGAACAGCCCGTGCCGCATCCAGGTCATGACGCCGCCGTTCCCGCGCTGCTGCATGTGCGCGATTCTACCAGAGGTGCAGCCGGTCGCGGGACCGGGGGCGCGCCGCGCGGCCCGGCGGCGCCTCGGGCAGCACGCCCTTGACCAGCCGCTCCAGCGCCTCCCCCGGGTCCTCGCCGGCGCCCCGGCCCGGCAGCAGGCGGTTCACCAGCTCGTCGGCGCGCGCGGTGGAGGCGCCCAGCCCGTGGGCGTGGCTGGCCACGCGCTTGTCGGAGGTCACCAGCAGGATCTCGCCCGGCACGCGCGCGCGCTCGACCATGCCCCGGATGAGGTGGTCGGCCTCGACCCCCAGCGACGAGTACGACACCTCGATGCCGCCGACGTTTTCGGCGCCCCCCAGCGCCTCCCCGCCCTTGCCGCCGTCGAAGACCACCGTGATCCGGTGCGGCCGGCCCTCGGCATAGCGGCGGAGCCGGTCGAGGAAGTGGTTGCGCCGGTCCTGGAACGTGCGGCCCGGCCACTCCCGGCCCACGGGCAGCGCATGCATCACGTTATACCCGTCGATGATGAGGTGCACGGCCGCTCAGCGGGGACGCGCGGCGTCGAAGAGGGTCTCGGAGAGCGGGGGGTTGAGCCGCACGTCGGCGTACCGGATCAGGGTCTTGCACCGGCCGTCGCAGCCCAGCGTCGTCATCGTCACCGGCAGCCACGTCCGGCCGAACCGCTTGAACTCGCCGACCGCACTGGTCGAGAGCCACTGCTGGTCCGTGCCGAACACCTTCGATTCCTCGACCACGCCGCGCGCGGGATCCACCCAGACCTTCACGGACACCAGCGCCGCGCCCGGGCCGCGGGGGGTGAAGGTGAGTCCCGTCAGGTGCTGGCGCGCCGGCTCCGCGAACGAGGCGATCGCGAACCGCCGGTCGATCTCGGGCGCCCCGAGCATGAGGGCCCACAGGCTGAACGGCGAGGCGGCCTCGTCCGGGCTGGCGGCGCCCTGGGACCGGGTGCCGTTGCGCCAGACGGTCTGCCCGCGCGCCACCAGGACGTCCCCCGCCGGCTCCAGGAAGTCGAGCCGCACGAGCGAGGGCCGCTTGAAGGCGTACCGGTACCGCTGCCGGTAGACCTTCTCGGTGAGGAGCCCCTTGAGGGTGGTCTCCACGGTGACCTCGGCCGTCATCGTGGTCAGCGGCGAGAGGTTGGCCCGGAGGGCCGCCAGCGCCCGGGCA
>CAYNUZ010000096.1:0-8718 GCA_964400385.1 uncultured bacterium
CGTCCAGCGTCACCGTCACCGTCTGCCCCGGGTTCAGCACCAGTGCCCCGGACCAGACACTGAGCTGGCCCACGGTGGAATATCCCAGCGCGGGATTGCTCGTCTGCGCCCCCGCCGTCGTCCCCGGCGGCAGCGTGTCGGTGATCGTCAGCGTCGTCAGCGTCGCGCTCCCCGTGTTGGTGGCGATGAGCTTGTATGTCACCGTCGAGCCCGGCAGCGGCGAGGCCGGGGCGTGCGTGGAGACCAGCGCGAGGCTCGCCACACTCCCGGCGATGCTGAAGGTGTCCGTCAGCGACGCCCCCACCGCCGTCCCGCACCCGCCCACCCCCGCCACGTACCCCCGGTTCGTGGACGCCCCGCCCGCGCACCCCACGGTCCCCGTGATCTGCACCGTCACCGTCATCGCCGGCGCCAGGGTCAGCGCCCCGGTCCACCCGTGCACCTGGCCGTTCGACGAATGCGTCAAGCCGGCCGTGTTTCCTTCCGACCCGAACGCCACCTGCGCGGGCAGCGTGTCGGTGATGGTGAGCGAGGTCAGCGTGGCCGCTCCCGTATTCGTGATCACGAACGTGTACGCCACCGGCCCCGTCGGCACCGGCGACGCCGGCGTCCGCGCCTGCACGATCGAGACCCCCGGCGCCGACGGCTGGGCCGTGAAGGCGGCGGGAGCGGAGAAGGCGGAGGCGGCCCCGCACGCGGAAATCGCCGAGACCGCCGCGGTTCCGGACACCGGCGTCGCCACGCACACCGGCCCCACGGCGCCGGTGATGGTAAACGTAAGGATCCCGCCGGGCGCGAGGACCAGGGCGGCGGACCAGACGAACCTGGTCCCGGATCCGCCGACCGACTGGATCACCGGCGGGCCGAACGTTCCGGGCTGGTCCGCCGCCGCGCCCGTCACGACCGGCGGGATCGTATCGGAGACCGTCAGGGAGGTGACCGTGGCACTCCCGGTATTGACCACCACGACCTGGTAGGTCACCGGCCCTCCCGCGACCGGAGACGGCGGATTCAATGCCTGGGACACGGCGATGACGGGGGCGCCGGGCAGGATCGTGAACGCCCCGGATGAGGCAGGTCCGGAGCTCGCCGGCAGGGCGCTGTTCCCGTCCGTGCCGTTGACCGTCGCCGTCAGGCCCAGGGCCCCGGGGGCCACGCCGGTGAACGTGTAGGTCAACGTGACCGAGGCGCCGCCGGCGAGCGTCCCCGGGACCGGCGTCGGGCCGGCCGCGTAGACCGCGATGCCGGGGCCGGAGGAAAGGGCCACGGTCGAGGAGATTCCCGTGGCGGGGGCCTGCCCGGTGTTCGTCACCGTCACCGTCACCAGGAACGGGACGCCGGGGCACGCCGGGACCCCGTACACCGCGGTGGCCGCGGCCAAACCGGCGGGCGATTGCACGACGACCGCAAACGTGGTGGCACCCAGGATGACGCCGCTGCCGCACGTGAGGCCGGAGGCGGACACCGTGAAGACGGCGCTTCCCGACCCGGCGGCGGTGAAGGTCCAGACAAAGGTCGTGGCCCCGAGCGGGGCCAGGGTGAGCCCGCCCGCGGGCCGCGCCACCGGCATCGCGAGCGCGGCTCCGGGGCCCGCGTAGAGCGTGCCGGAGACGGCCGTCGCGGCGTTTCCGCCCGTATTCGTCACGGTCAGGCTGACGGCGAAGACCTGGCCCGCCGAGACCTGCGCGGGCGCGCTTCGCGCCACCGCCAGCGAGGCCGGGGCGTACGCGGTCGCCGTCGCCGCTTCCAGCGGGTAGACCGTCGGGTCCACCGCGATCGTCGCCGAAACGCCGTTCACGAGCACCGACCCGCTGGCGAGGGTTCCCGACACCGCCACCTGGTACTGCAGCGTCCCGGACATGCCCGGCGCGACGCGCGCCACGACCCACCGCAGGACCAGCGGCCCCGGCGTGCCGTTGGGCGGTTCACCGGCGGTCCACGGGCCCCCGATCGCGGCCGCGTAGGCGGAGGCCGAGAGCGGGACCGCGCCGGCGCCGTCCGCCTGGGCGAAGTAGGACAGCGAGGGGGCCGCGTACGCCGTCCCGTTGGGAAGGGTATCCGTGAGTGTCAGCCCCACGGCGGTCGCGGTCCCGGCGTTGCTCCACGACACCTGGAAGGTCACCACGGACCCGGCGCACGGGTTTCCGGGGACGGGCGCGGCCTGGTGGGCCACCAGGACCGGCGCGACCCACGCCGCGGACGATTCCATCGAGAGCTGGCTCTCGCCTCCCAGCGAGTCCACGGCGACCACCCGGTAGAAGTAGGTGACGCCCCCCGCGGCGCCGGCGTCCAGGTAGACCGACGTCCCCGCCCCGGCGACGACGATGGCCTGGGCGGTCGGCGGCACCACGCCGGCGAACGTCTGCCGGAAGATCCGGTACCCGGTGACCGCATAGGTCCCCGCCGCCGGAACCGTCCAGGCCAGCCCGATCCGGGGCGGCGCGGACGCCGCGGTGAGGCCCAGCGGCGTTCCCGGCGGGGCGTACGCGGCCAGTGCCAGCCGCCCCAACGTCAGGTCCTGCCCGTCGTTCCGGACGGCCTCCTCACCTGCCACGGCCGCGTCCGCCGTGCCGGTCACGATGGCCACGCCCCTGCTGTACTCGGAGCCATTCTGGATCGCACTGTGGGTCAGGGTATCCAGGAGCAGCCCGGAACCCGAGTACCGCCGCACGCGGGGGTCCTGCCCCGTCGCGAACGCATACTCGTATCCGGCGACGACCAGATTGCCGTTGCCGTCCACCGATGCGGCGAGCGCCTGGTCGTCGCTCGACCCGGGACCGTTGTATCCCCGGCTCCACACCAGCCGGCCGGACGGATCGTACTTGCGGACCAGCCAGTCGTAGGAAAAGCTCGCCCCGTATTCGTAGCCCACGACGAACGCGTTACCGGCCTGGTCGAGCGCCACGCCCAGGGCCTCGTCCGTGCTGTTGATCGGGCCGTTGTAGGTCTGGTTCCACGCCAGGTTGCCGCCCGCATCGTACTTCCGGACGACCCAGTTGTAGGACTGCCCCAGGTCCCCGCGGTATTCGTACCCCGCGACCACTGCGTTGCCGGTGGCGTCCACGGCGACGGAGGTGAAATAGTCGTCTGAGCTGTACGGGCTGTTATACGACCGGCTCCACACGAGGTTCCCGTTGGTGTCGTACTTGCGGAGCGCCCCGTTGTATCCGCCCGTCAGCCCGTACTCCTCTCCCGCCACATACACGCTGCCGCTGGGATCCACCGCGATGCCGTAGGCATAGTCGTAGTCGCTGAACGGGCCGTTGTACGACCGGCTCCACACCAGCGTCCCGGCGGCATCGTACTTGCGGACCAGCCAGTTGTAGTAGCCGTTGGGGAAATTGGCGTACTCGTATCCCGACACGTAGACGTTCCCCGACGGATCCGTGGCTACCCCGGTGGCGATGTCGGACGCGTTCATGCCCCCGTCATACGTGCGGGTCCACTGCAGCACGCCCGCGGCGGAGTACTTCCGGACCAGCCAATTGTCGTAGGTGAAGTTGTCGGGGCGGTACACGGAGCCGGCCACGATAAGGTTCCCGGCCGTATCCGAGGCGACCGCGTTCCCCCGGTCGGTGTTGAATCCCGGTCCGGACAGGGTCCGGATCCACGACTCCGGCGGGCAGAGGCGCTTGCCCGAGGCGGAGGCCGAATAGGCCAGGGCGCCCGAGCAGATCGCCGGACCATCCACGTCGCCCACGGCCGAGGCGGCAGCGGTCAGCGCGAGACACCCGCCCGCCATGGCCTGCGCCTTGTACATCACCTCCGCGGACTGCGCCGGGCGGAGCATCGAGACCGTCCACCGGAGGTACAGCGGGTCCGTCGTTCCGGTGGCAGGCTCCCCCGCCGTCCACGGTCCGGCCAGGCTCGTGGCCCAGGCCGACGCGGAGAGGACGGAGCCCGTCATCAGCGTCGCGCTGAGGGATGGGGCCTGGTACGCCAGGCCGGCGAACGTGCCCGCCTGCGTGGTCACCACCGTGTTGTAGAGCGTTGCCGTGGAAAAATTGCTGAACCCGAACCGGTAGGCCTGCACCTCGCCCGGCGCGGCATACAGCGGCTCGGGATTCGGGGCCGTGAGCGCGAGCGGCAGCGCGGGGTGGACCGCGATCGTCGTCACCGCCGGCCCGAGGCAGACCGTATTGTCCGACGAGTCCGTGGCCGTGAGCTGGTTGACGTAGGCCAGCCCGTCCGCCGCTGACGCCGGCACGGTGGCTGCGAACCGTAGGTATCCCGATGCGCCCGGCGCCGACCGCGAGACGATCCAGCGCAGGACGAGCGGCGCCCCGGTGCCGTTCGGCGGCTCCCCCGCGGTCCAGGGCCCGGCGGTGGAGGCCGCGTACGCGGAGGCCGTGAGGACCGGCACCCCGAACCCGTCCGCCTTGGCCCAGAAGGTGAGCCCGGGCGAGAGGACCTGCAGGCCGGCCGGCAGGGTATCGGTGAACGAGACGTTCGTCACGGTCATGGCCGAGTAGTTGCTCCACGACACCGTATACGTCAGGACCGACCCGGCGCACACGAACCCGCCGGGCGAGACCGCGATGGTATTCAGGACCGGGCCGTGGTTCGGCGCGGCCCCGGACTCGGGACTGGCAAGGCTTTCCGCCCCCCCCCCGTCATAGGCCGTCACCCGGTACCGGTACTGGCCGGCGATCGGCGCCACCGCGTCGCTGTACCCGCTGGTCCCGGCACCGGCCACCTGGGTCACCAGCGTATTCAGGGTCAGCGGGAACCCCGCGAACGTGCCGCGGTAGATCCGGTATCCCGCGACCGGGTTGGTCCCGGCCGCCGCCGCCAGCCAGGCCAGGCCGATCGCGCACTCCTGCCCGCTCGCGGTCAGGGAGAGGGGGGCGGCCGGCGGGGTGAAGACCTGCATGGCGTACCGCACGGTCGCGATGTCGTCCCCCTCGCCGGCCACGAATTCGTACCCGGCGGCCACCGCGTCCTGCGTCCCGGGCAGCGCGCAAACCGCACGGGCCTGGGCATCCGATCCCGACACGCCCTGTCGCGCGTACGACGCGCTGCCCACCAGGTTGCCAGCGTTGTCGTACTTCCGGACCAGCCAGGCCGTCCCGGTGCCGATCCAGCTGTACCCTGACACCAGGATGTTCCCCGCCGGGTCCACCGCAACGCCCATGGCCTCGTCGCTGCCGCCGGCGGGGCCGGAATACGTCCGGTTCCACAGCAGGTTCCCGGCGGCATCATATTTTCGGATGACCCAGTCGTAACTGGTCGCGAAATTGTACGAGTAACCGGCGACGATGATGTTTCCCGTGCCGTCCACCGCCACGGCCCGCGCCACGTCGGTGTCGTTGGCCGGCCCGTTGTAGGACCGGCTCCAGACGAGAGCCCCGCTCCCGTCGTACTTGCGGATCAGCCAGTTGTCGTATCCGCCGGGGAAGTTCGCATACTGGGTCCCGACCGCGATGACATTCCCGGAAGCGTCCGCCGCGACCCCGTACAGGTAGTCGTAGCTCGTGCCCGGACTGAAGGGCGCGCTCCAGGCAAGCCCGCCCGCGGCCGTGTACTTACGCAGGAGCCAGTCATTGCCGGTGGCGGGAAAGTACTCGACCCCGCCGACGAACAGGTTGCCCGCCGGGTCGACCGCTACGGCGTACGCATAGTCGTCCCCGGCCGCGGCTCCGCTGTATCCGGCCGACCAGATCACGTTCCCGGACGGCGAGTACTTGCGGACGAGCCAGTCCACGTAGGTGAAGCTGTTGTACTCAGTGCCCACCACGTAGATGCTCCCGCTCAGGTCCGCCGCCACCCCCAGAGCCTGGTCCGTCCAGAATCCGCTCCCGTTGTGTGACCGTGTCCATGCCACCAGGCCGGCGGGGGTGTACTTCCGGACGAGCCAGTTGTAGCCCTGCCCCAGGTCGGGCCGGTCCTCGAGCCCGGCGACGATGACATTGCCGGCCGCGTCGGATGCCACGGCGTTCCCCACGTCGTACCCCGACGGCGCCCCGTCGTCAATCCGCACCCAGGTCTCCGGCGGGCAGACGCGCTGCCCGCTGCCGCTCACGCTGAACGGCAACGCCGAGTTGGTCACGAGCGACGGATCGCACGACATGGTGGCGCTGAACACGTCGTACAGGACTTGGCAGCCCCCGCCCGCCACCGTGGCGACATAGGAGATGGCCCCGCTCCTGCCGGGAGCCAGCGCGCTCACAACCCACCGCAGGTACAACGGGTCGCCGGTCCCGGTCACGGGCTCGCCGTTGTTCCAGGCGGACAGGGAGGTGCCCCACGCCACGCCCGTCACCGACCCGCCGCCAGTGATGGTGGCGGAGAACGAGGGCCCCACATAGGTGCGCTGGTCAAACGTCAGGGCCTGCGAGGTGATCGTGACGTTGTAGACTGTTTCCTGCGAATAGTTGCTGAAGGCGATCCGGAACAGGGCCTGGTCGCCGCCGGACAGGTACAGCGGCTCCGACCGGCGCGCCGTGAAACTGAGGTGGCTGCCCACGTCGTTGCTGGCCGGCTGGGTGACGCACACGGAGGGGTCGGCCAGGACCGTGACCGAGGCGCGGTTGACGATCAGGGAACCCGCCGGCATCGTGGATGAGACCGTCACGCTGTACTGGAGCGACCCCGACCGGCCGATCCCGGCGCGCTCCACCGCCCAGCGCAGGACCAGCGGGGACGGGGTGCCCGGCGCCGGGAACCCGGCCGTCCACGGCCCCGCGACCGTGGACGCCCAGGCCGAGGACGTCAGCGCCGGGGTGCCCAGGCTGTCCGGTTGGGCGATGAACCGCGGCGCCGGCCCGGCAAAGGACGTCCCGGCGGGCAGCGTGTCCGTGAACGTGATCCCGTACACGGTGGAGGAGGAGGGGTTGGTCCAGGACACCGTGTAGGCGAGTACCTCGCCGGCGCAGATCGTGCCCGGCGGGGTCACCTGCTTGGAGATCCTGAGCGGATTGACGGTGCCCTTCACCAGGATGTTCGCCTGCCCCACGGTGCCGTCGCACGCCTGGAAGTTCATGTTGGCCGCGTCCAGCATGATGCAGGCGGGGGCGAATGTCCCCGGCCAGCCCACAAAGGCGCCGTGGGCCCCGCAGCTGTACGACAAGTAGGCGTCGTCGAGGGTGGGCATGATGGAGAGATCGCCGACGCGGTGCGCGATCGCGGGACATCCGGCGTCCTGGGCGGTGAAGGTGCCGAAATAGGAGAGCAAATCCACCGTCGAGGCCGGCGCGGCGTCCCACACCATCCGGATGCACGCCATCAGCCCGGTCCCTCCCGTCCCGCTCGCGGCGTAGAGGACCGTCTGCTGCACGACGTTCGGGAAGCCGTGCGACTCGGGGTCGCCCGAGTAGGCCACGACATTCCCCGTGATCGCGGGACCCCAGACGTTCCGGGTGAGCCAGGCCGTGGTCCAGTAAGCCGTGGAGGAGGAGTTCGGCGATTCGCCGATCGCGATCGCGTTGAATGCCGCGAACTCGGGGGTCGTCTTGGTCGCCCAGGTCGCCTCATCCCAGACCGTAATGGCCACCCCCGGAGTGCTCATGATGGCGCCGAACGCGAACGGCCCGTAGACCAGGACCCGCGGGCTGTTCAGGATCCACGAAGCCGAGGCACTGACCGCGCCCAGCGTTCCCGCGTCCGTGCCGGCCGCCGTGGCCGTGAACGACACGCTCCCGCCGCCGCTCACGCTGAACGTCCAGGTGAAGGCCTGCGTAGCGCCGGGCCCGATCGTGACCGTGCCGGACGGAACCGGCCCCGCCACCAGGGCGACCGCGCCGGGATTGGCGTTCACCTGGATGGCCGGGGCGACCCCGATCGCATTGGCGGCCCCGCTGTTGGAAGCGGTGAGGACGAGCTGGGTCCACTGCCCCACGGCGGCATTGTAGGGGGAGGATGAGAGCGTCGCGGTCAACGCGGCCGTCGTGAAATTGTTGTACGCGAGGGTCCCCGCCCAGCTGTAGGCGCCGGGATTGAACGTGGTGATCTTGAGGTAATACGTCTGCGTCGCCGCGGCCGTGTAGTTGAAGGAGAACTGGAGGTTGCCGTTGGTATCGTCGTCCCCGGCGACTTGGATGGTTCCGGCCGCGTCGCTGTACAACCGGCCGTAATCGTCGTCATTCCCCGTCGAGATCGCCGTATTCGTTGACGAGGTCTGGAAATGGTACTGCACCCCGGCGATCATGTTGACCCGGAACCAGTCAGCCACGTCGGTCCCCGGCGTCAGGGTATGCACGCCATGCGTCTGCACCGAACTCGTGGGGGTGAGGATGGTCCCGCCGCCCGGCGTGTCATCCCCCGGATCCCAGGGATCGGCCCGGGTGGCCGCGGCCATGGCGGTGGCCACCAGGAGTATCAGGTATGCGAATCGACCAAACTGACGAACGCATCTGACCTTGCCGGATGAGACTTCCACAGGCATGAAATATGCAGGATTCAGGCCATTTGACACCCTGAAAAACACTTCCAAGACAAGGAGTTTAACCCGATTTTCACCTGCAGACTGTCAAGCTTGCCGACCACCTGACGCTTTTGTCGCCGCCCCTTTGACAGGCCCGCGACGCCACCGCGGCCCCTACCGTTTCTGGACGATGACCTTCTTGATCTGCAGGTCCTTGCCCGAGACGATCTGCACGAAATACGTCCCGTTCCCGACCAGTGCTCCGGCCGCATTGCGTCCGTCCCAGTCCCACACCGTCAGGCCCGGGAAGACATCGGCTTCCCGCACCACCCGCACCAGCTCCCCCGCCAGGTTGT
>CAYNUZ010000097.1:0-8714 GCA_964400385.1 uncultured bacterium
CGCCCACGGCCGCGGTTCCCGCCAGCGCCGCCGCCGGGACCTGGCCCGACGCGGCGAGGACCCCCAGCGCGATGGGCAGGTCGAACAGCGGCCCCACCTTGCGCAGATCGGCCGGGGCCAGGTTGACGGTGATCCGGCGCAGGGGGAACTCGAAATCGGCGTTCTTGACCGCGGAGCGGACGCGTTCCTTGCTCTCGCGGACCGACGCGTCGGGGAGCCCGACCACCGTGAACACCGGCAGGCCGCGCGCCAGGTCCACCTCGACCTCCACCAGCGTCCCGTCGATCCCGTGCAGGGAGGCGGTATGCACGGTGGCGACGGAGCCCTGGGTGGCGGTCACGGGAACTGGATTATAAGGCGGCGGCGCGCGTCCGGCGCGGCCGCGGGGCGCCTAGGCCGCGGCCGCCTTGCGCTTGGCCATGAGGCCCCCGATCTTCGTGTACAGGGCCCGGGCCTCCTGGTCCTCCTTGTTGCGGGCCGCGTGGTCCTGCAGCCACTGGAGGGCGTCATTGAACCGCTCGATCCCCAGGAACGCGATGGCGAGGTTGAACCGGGTCCCCGGAAAATCCGGGTCGGCGTCGAAGGCCTTGCGGAAGGCCAGGATGGCCTGCTCGTACTCGTCGGCCCGGTACTTCTCGAGGCCGGCCTTGAAGTGCTCCTCCGCCTGGACGGTCTTCTCGGAGGGCTTCGAGAACAGCCCCTTCTTGAGCGGCGGCGCCTCGCGCACCTTCACCCCGCGCATCACGTCGTGGTGCGCGCGGCGCGCGGGATCGGAGAGCACGTGGTAGGCCTCGACCAGGGCCATCGTCTGCTGCACGGCCCAGTCCTCCCGGCCCTTGTTGTGGTCGGGGTGGTACTGGAAGAGGAGGTAGCGGAAGGCGTCCTTGACCTCCTGCAGCGTGGCGTTCGGCATGATTTTCAGGACCTCGTACCCGCTCTTCACGTCGCCTCCTGCCAGGACCGGATCATCTCCACGTACCGGTGGGTGAGCGCGCGCGCCTGCGATTCCGTCGCCGCCTCGGCGTTCACGTGGAAGAACGGCCGGTCCCCGTCGGGGGCCACGATCACCCAGGAGCCATTGTGGAAGATCTTGATCCCGTCGAGCAACTCGACCCGCTCCTCCTTGGTGGCCTCGATCAGGTTGCGCATGATGGCGCCCTTCATCTCCCACTGGCAGGGGATCTGCTCGCGCACCATCTTGTAGTCCGGCACCGTGGCCCGGATGCGCGACAGGGGCTCGCCGGCCCGGGCCAGCCATTCCAGGGTCTTGACCACCGCGCACTGCGCATCCAGCGCCGGATGGAAGCGGGGGAAGATGAACCCGCCGCGGCCCTCGCCCACGAGCTGCACCTGCCCCGAGGCCGCGATTTCCATCATCGAGCGGTAGGTGGTGCGGGTGCGGATCACCGTGGCGTGGAACGGCCCGGCCATCTGCTCGATGGCCTGGGAGGCCGAGATCGGCACCGCCAGCGCCTTCACCTCGCCGACCTTGAGGCCGAGGAGGATGAGCGCCGCCAGCGCCTCGTCGCCCGACAGCGCCTTGCCCGTCTCGTCCACCATGAAGACCTTTTCCGCGCCGGCGTCCATCAGGATCCCCAGGTCGGCCTTGAGGGTGGGCACGATGGTGCACAGCTGCTGGATCGCCGCCTCGAAGTCCTCCGCGGTGCGGGTCAGCTTGCTCTCGTCGAGGTAGGCGTTGAGCGCCACGACCTCGCATCCCAGCTCGCCCAGGACCGAGGGAAAGATGGTCGCCGCCGTCCCGAACCCGTAGTCCACCACCAGCTTGAGCTTGGCCCGCCCCAGGTGCGCCGCGTCCACGGTGGCCAGCAGGCCCTCCTTGTAGTACTCCAGGACCCGCTGCGGGAAGGTGATCTCGCCCGTGGCCTCGGCGTCGGCGCGGCGGAAGTCCTCCCGGAAGAAGAGGCCCTCGACCCCCTTCTCCCGCGCGCTGGACAGGTCGAGTCCCGCCGCGTCGAAGAACTTGATGTCCGTGATCCGCCGGTCGAACGGCGAGCGGCGCACGTGCAGCCCGCCCGCGTCCCCCGTGGACCGGATGGCGAACCGTCCCAGCGGGATCGGCACGGCCTGCATGTCGTGCACGTTGACGCCCGTGGAGAGGATGCCAGACATCAACGCCCGGCCGATCAGCCGCGAGGACTTGTGCGAGTCCCGGCAGAACACCACGGTCGAGCCCTCGGCGAGCGTCGCCCCGTAGGTCGCGCCCAGCTTCGCCGCGAATTCCGGCGTGATCTCCACGTTCGTCAGGCCCGTCACCCCGTAGGCGCCGAACAGCGAGCGGGACCACTTCTCGCCCCACACCAGGCTGCTCGAGAGGGTGGCGCCCTCCTCGACGGTCTTGTACGGCCAGAGCTTGACGTCCGCCTTCACCGTCGCGCCGTCGCCGATCTGGCAGTGGTCGGACACGACCGCGCCCTCGGCCAGGAACGCCTTGCGGCCGATCGTGCAGTGGGACGCCACCACGTCTTCCTTGAGCTCCGCCTCCGCCCCCACGGTCACGTGGTCCCAGAGCACGGAGTCGGCGATCACCGCGCCCGCCTCCACCACGCAGTGGTCGCCGAGGATCGAGTTCACGAGCTGGGCGCCCGCGCCGATGCGGCAGGAGGTCCCGAGCACCACCGACTGGCGCAGCTTCGCCGAGGGGTCCACCCGCGTCCCCTCGCCGATCCAGACGTCCTTGCCGATCCGGCCCTGCTTCTGCCCGTGGATCTCGACGTCCACCTCGCCCCGCAGGATGTCCACCTGCGCCTGCCGGTACTCCGTCAGGCTGCCGATGTCGCGCCAGTACCCCGACGCGATGTACCCGAACAGCGGCACGCGCTGCTCCATCAGCAGCGGGAACAGGTTCTTCGAGAAGTCGAACTCCTTGCCGTCGGGGATGAGGTCGAGGACATCGGGCTCCAGGATGTAGATCCCGGTGTTGATCGTGTCGCTGAACACCTCGCCCCACGTCGGCTTCTCGAGGAACCGCACGATCCGGCCGTCCGCGTCGGTGATCACGACGCCGTACGGCAGCGGATTCGTCACGCGGGTCAGCACCAGGGTGGCGCGCGAGCCCTTCGCGCGGTGGAATTCCAGCGCCTTCGTGAGGTCGAAGTCCGTGAGGACGTCGCCGCTGATCACGATGGCCGATTCCCCCGTGGGTTTCTGCGCGTAGCGCACCGCGCCGGCCGTCCCGAGGTCCGCTTCCGTCGTGACGTAGGACAGCTGCATGCCCAGGCGCCCGCCGTCGCCGAAAAAATCCTTGATGACCTGCGGCTGGAAGTAGAGCAGGACGCGGACGGTGGCGAGCCCGTGCCGCTTGAGCAGGTGCAGGCCGTGCTCCATCACCGGGCGGTTGGCGACGGGGAGCATCGGTTTGGGGACATTGCAGGTCAGCGGCCGCATGCGGGTGCCGAAGCCGCCGGCCATCACGATGGCGATCATGTTGGGATGAAAAAATTATAGCAACCGCCCCGCACGGCCGTGTCCCGGGCCGCCGCCGGCCGGCCGGAACGCCTCCGGCGGCGCGCGTCGCTTGACAACCGCCGAAGCGTTATGTATGTTGCGTGACGCTTGAAGGAATTTTGGTGGCGCACATAGTGGCTGATCCTGGTCTGACAGGGCGCGCGGGGGTTTCGGCCCCGGCCGCAGCGGCAGCCACACGGTGCGCCATCGCGCTGTTCGGGGTGCGCCGGGCCTGACCCGTCGGTCACCGCCGACCGGGCCGCCGCACGGCGGACCGGCCGGGCGGAGCCGCAACGGACAACGGCGGAACGGACGGCGGCGGTCAAGCGACGAGTGAGAGGATCCCGGGAGTCCTTCCGGTGGTGGATGCCGCCTCGGCATTCCACAACCGGAGCCGGGGGCGGTTCGGTCACCCTGACCGGGCGCCCACGCCGGCGGACAGCGAACGGGAGGCGTGCATGGCGGTGCATACCCTGTGGATAACCCGGGAGCCCCGCCGTGCAGCCGGCCTCTATATATGGAAGGGTTGGGGAAGCCCGTGGAGAACGTGTGGATAAGTCGGGAGCGCAAAGGCTGGGGTTATGAACAACTTGTCAACAGGTTGTGGATAACCCCAGGGGGGAGAGAACCGGATGGCAGAAGCGGTTGAGCTGTGGAAGGGCGCGCTCAAGGAGCTGGAGCAGCACATTCCCAGGGCCCAGCTGGACACCTGGGTCGGCCCGCTGCGGCCGTTGGCCGTGGAGGGCAGCACCCTCGTCCTGGGGGTGAGTAACGAGCTCCAGCGGTCCTACCTGGTCCGCAACTGCCAGGCCCGGATCGAGGACGCCCTGGGCCGGGCCCCGGGCGGTCCCTACGGCGTCCGGTTCGACATGGATATCCAGGGCCAGGGCAGCCTGTTCGCCCAGGTGGAGGCCCCGGCCGCCCCCCGGCCCCGGCCGGTCCGGACGGCCCCGGCGGGCGACGAGGGGCTGCTGCCGCTCAATCCCCGGTACGTCTTCGAGACCTTCGTCGTCGGCAACTCCAACCGGTTCGCGCACGCGGCCGCGCAGGGGGTGGCGGAAAAGCTCGGCAAGGCCCACAATCCGCTCTTCCTCTACGGCGGCGTGGGGCTGGGCAAGACCCACCTCCTCCACGCCATCGGGAACGTCATCCGGACCCACCACCCCCAGAAGCGGGTGGTGTACACGACCTCCGAGAAGTTCACGAATGACATGATCAAGACGCTGCAAAAGCGGGACATGAGCGAATTCCGCCGGAAATACCGCAACATGGACCTCCTCCTGATCGACGACATCCAGTTCCTGCAGGGCAAGGAAGCCACCCAGGAGGAGTTCTTCCACACGTTCAACGACCTGCTCTCCGTCCAGCACCAGATCGTGGCCACCTCCGACACGCATCCCAAGGACATCAAGGTCGAGGACCGCCTCCGCAGCCGCTTCCAGGGCGGGCTGGTGGCGGACCTGCAGGCGCCGGACATCGAGACGCGGACCGCCATCCTGCGCAAGAAGGCCGAGACCGAGCAGCTGGCGGTGGGCGAGGACGTCCTGGCCGTCATCGCGGACACCGTGCAGTCCAACATCCGCGAGCTGGAGGGGGCGCTGAACCGGGTCATGGCCTTCGCGGCCACGACCGGCGCGCCGCCCAGCCCCGAGCTGGCGCTGGAGGCCCTGCGCGACCTCATCTCCGTGAACCGCCCGCCCAAGACCGTCGAGCGGATCCAGTCCATCGTGGCGCGCCATTTCTCCCTCGATCCCTCGATCCTGTCCGACCGGACCCGGACCGACGCAGTCGCCTACCCGCGCCAGGTGGCCATGTACCTGTGCCGGGAGCTGCTGGGGGCGTCCTACATGTCCATCGGGGAGCAGTTCGGCGGACGCGACCATTCCACCGCGCTTCACGGCATCGAGAAGATCCGGCGCATGTCCGACACCGACGCGCAGACGGCGAAACACCTCAACGAAATTCGCCGGATGCTCGACACGTAAGTCCACAGCCCGTCCACACCCGTGCGCGCGACAGGGCTTCCCGATCCGGGCTTCATCCCCGCCTCTCCCGTCTCTACGACGACTATATTCTTCTTCGTCGTCTTAGTAGGATGTTGAGAACCGTGTATAACCCGGAGGTTGCCGCATGGAGCTGAAAATCGGCCGCAAGGAACTGGTCGAGGCCCTCGAGACCGTCAGCAGCGTCGTGTCCTCCCGTCCCACCCTCCCCATCCTGGGCAATGTCCTGATCGAGGCGCGCAAGAAGGACGTCGTGTTCACGGCCACCGACCTCGAGGTCGGGATCGTGCTGGCGGTGGACGCGCAGGTGAAGGGCGACGGCCGCCTGACCATCCCGGCCAAGAAGCTGCTGGACGTGGTGCGCGAGCTGCCGGGCGACACGGTCGAGGTGGAATCGGATTCGGCCTCGCGCCTCCTCCTCAAGGCCGGTGCGGTGGACATCAAGCTCCTCGGCCTGGCGCCCGACGAGTTCCCGGCGCTCCCCGAGGTCAAGAAGGACGCGGAGATTAAGGTGCCGGGCGCGACGCTGGCCCGGATGATCCGCAAGACGGTCTACGCGGTCTCCGCGGACGAGACGCGGTACGTGCTCAACGGCGCCTACATGGTCTGGGAGAAGCACGAGCTCAAGATGGTGACCACCGACGGCCGGCGCCTCGCGTTCATCCGCGCCCCGATCACAGCCACCAGCGGCAAGGGCGAGGCCATCGTCCCGACCAAGGCGCTCCAGGAGCTGACGCGGCTCTTCGCGCAGGGCGAGCACGAGGTGACGGTGACGCTGGGCGAGGGGTACGCGCGGTTCTCGTCGGGCGGCGCGACGCTGACCACCCGGCTGATCGACGGCAACTTCCCGGACTACGAGCAGGTGATCCCCAAGGCGCAGGACAAGAAGGTGCTCGTGGACACCGAGCTCTTCCTGGCCGGCGTGAAGCGCTCGGCCATCATCGCGGCCGACCGGTCCAGCTCCGTGCGGCTCGACGCCAAGAAGGGCGTCCTGACGCTGACCGCGGCCAGCACCGAGCTGGGCGAGGCGCGCGAGGACGTGCCGGTGACCTACGCCGGCGAGAGCCTCTCGGTCGCGTACAACGCGAAGTTCCTCATGGACGTGCTGAAAAGCATCGAGTCCAAGGAGGTCTCGCTCGAGCTGTCCACCGCGCTGGCCCCGGGCGTCCTGCGGCCGGTGGGGGACGACACGTACATCTGCGTCGTCATGCCGATCCGGCTCTGACCGGGGGTACAATGAACCCGATGCGCCGCTTCCGGGTCGCCCTCGCCTTCCTTGCCGCCGCGCCGCTGGCAGGCTGCCACCACGAGGCCGCGCCGCCCGTCCAGCCGATCAAGGCGGAAAAGATCATCGGGCCGCGCCTGCGGGTCGCCGTCGTGGACTTCGAGAACAAGACCACCTACGGCCAGCGGCTGGGCACGGCCTCCGCGGACATCCTGGTGACGGAGCTGGGCCACACCGACCGGTTCATCCTGGTCGAGCGCGCCAAGCTCGACAAGCTCATGGCCGAGCAGAAGCTGGGGCTGACGGGCGCGGTGGATCCCGGCACCGCCGCGCAGATGGGCCGGCTCCTGGGCGCGGCTGCGATCGTGACCGGCGCGGTCTCGGAGTTCGGGGTCAAGGCGCAGGGCAGCGACATCCTGATCGCGGAGTCGAAGAAGCAGGTCGCCGAGGCGGTCGTGGACGTCCGGATCATCGATGCGGAGACCGGCCAGATCCTCTACACCGAGTCCGGCAAGGGGACCGCGACCTCCACCTCCAGCACGTTCCTCGGCATGGGCTCGTCCCAGAGCTACGACGAGGCGCTGGAGGGCAAGGCGCTGCGCGCCGCCATCGTGGGGTTCGCCAACAACGTGACGAAGCGGCTCCAGCAGATCCCGTGGTCCTGCCGCGTGGCGGACCTGGATGGCCCCACGGTCTACCTCGACGCGGGCCAGCGCACCGGGCTGCAGCTGGGCACGGTGATGGACGTGGTCCACCTGGGCGCGGAGATCAAGAGCCCGGCCACCGGGCTGGTGATCGGCCACCGGGAGACGAAGCTGGGCAAGATCCGGGTCGGCAACTACATGGGCGAAGACGCCGCGACCGGCGAGATGATCGAGGGCAACGCGCCGTCCAAGGGCGACCTGTGCCGGATCATGCAGGGGACCCCGGGGTACTGAGCTTCCCCACAACGCAGGCCCGCTGCCCGCCGACCCGCGCCGGATGTCCCTCCCGGGCGGGTTTTCACTTTCAGGGAAGCAAGTCCACTTTGCCCACCGCGTGACAAAGCGACCATGGTGGGGATTGAAGCACCCTGAACGCCGCCGCACGATGGAATCAGGAAGAAGCTCTGGCACATGGTGACATGCAGATGAATCGCAAGAGGTTGGAACATCTGGCCGGGATCCTCCGCGATCTCGGACTGGCCGCGACAATCGGTGGGGCGGGCGACGTCGTCGTCAACCCGGCATCAGGCCGGACGGCTGTCGATGCGTGGGGAGTGGCGAGCGGTCTTGCGCTGCTGCTGATCAGCGTCATCGCGATTGGGATTGACCTCCGCCAGCGGGGTACCTAGGATGGACTCATGACCACGTCAACGTTCCTCTTCTGGACCTTCACCAGCATGCTGGTATTCGGACTTGGCCTGACGGTCTATGCCCGGCTGGCCTGGGGCCGTTCGCGCCCGCGTCGTCGCCACCGCCACGCCTGACCGGACCCCCGCAACTCCGCCGGCCCCGGTCGGCGCGGCCCGGGCGCGGCTCAGGGGTGAAGACGGGCCAGTGAATCCCGCCGGGCGGCCCACGCCGGATCGTCAATCCGGCTGACCTGCACGCCCGGGCGGCCCCGGGTGGTGGCGTGGATGAAGGCCCGGTTCGAGATCGCGAGCCCGACGTGGGTGTACCCGGCGAAGAACAGCAGGTCACCTGACCGGACCGCGCGGCGGGCGACCGGGCGCATCCGCGGGTCGTGCGCCTGCCGGCGGGCATTGTGGGGCAGGGCGATGCCGTGGAGGCCGAAGACGAGCTGCACCAACCCCGAACAGTCCAGCCCGAACGGCGTGGTTCCTCCCCAGCGGTAGGGGAGGCCGAGCAGGCGCATCGCCTCGCGCACGAGCCCGGCGCGGAGCTGCGCGGGCGTCCTCCAGCGCCACGCCCGCCCGCCAGGCGAGAGGTCGCCATCCAGCGCAAACCCCGAGCGGCCACCGGGCAGGCCGACCCGGACCCACGGCGCCCCGCCGCCGTCGGTGCGTTTGAACATCCCTG
>CAYNUZ010000098.1:0-8539 GCA_964400385.1 uncultured bacterium
TGCTGGGGGCGCGCAAGGTCGCCGACTGCGCGGCCGCGGCCGCCGCGATCACCGCCGCGACCGGCCGGCCGAGCGAGGGGCTGGCGCTGGACGTCACCGACGAGGCCGGGGTGGACGGCGCGGTCGCCGCCGTGGTGAAGCAGCACGGCCGGCTGGACATCCTGGTGAACAGCGCCGGCATCAACATCCGCCGGCCGATCGAGGAGCTGACGCTCGCGGAGTTCCGGTCGGTCATCGAGACCAACCTCACCGGCACCTGGCTGGCATGCCGGGCCGCCGCGCGGGTGATGAAGCCGCGCCGGTCCGGGTCGGTGATCAACCTCGCCTCGGCGCTGGCCCGGGTGGCGCTGCCGGAACGCACCCCCTACTGCGCCTCCAAGTTCGGGGTACTCGGCATCACCCAGGCGCTGGCGCTGGAGTGGGCCGAGTCGGGGGTGCGGTGCAACGCGATCTGCCCCGGGCCGTTCCTGACCGAGATGAACACCCCCATCGCCGCGGACCCAGCCAAGACGAAGCTGGTCGTCGGCCAGACCGCGCTCAACCGGTGGGGCGAGCTGCGGGAGATCACCGGCGCCGCCCTGTACCTCGCCTCCCCCGCCTCGACGTACGTCACGGGATCCGCGCTGGCCGTGGACGGCGGGTGGACCGCTCGATGACTCGCCCGATGACCCCCCTCCCGCGGCTGGAGCCCAAGCTCAAGGGCCGGGTGGCGCTGGTGACCGGCGCGGGCCGGGGGCTGGGCCGCGCCTACGCGCTGCGGCTGGCCCAGCTCGGGGCGGACGTGGTGGTCAACGACATCCGGCTCGATGCCGCGAAGGAGTTCAACGAGGAGCTCACCGCCCCCACGGTGATGGACGAGTGTAAGGCGCTGGGGGTGCGGTCCATCGGGATCGTGGCGGACGTGGCGAAGCGGGCCGAGGTGGACGCGATGGTGGCCCGGATCGTCGCCGAGCTGGGGTCGCTGGACATCCTGGTCTGCAACGCGGGCGGGCAGCTCCGGCCGGCCACCGAGGGCCGGGCGGACGCCGCCACCATGCCGGAGGACGACGTGCGGTTCCTGCTGGACGTCAACCTGATGAGCACGATCTTCTGCTGCCAGGCGGCGGCGATCGAGATGAAGAAGAAGGGCTGGGGGCGGATCGTGAACGCCGCGTCGGTGGCCGCGTACGGCGGCGGCGGGCTGGTGGCCTACGGCATCGGGAAGGCCGGCATCGTCCGGTTCACCCGGTCGCTGGCGCGGGAGCTGGGGCCGTCCGGCATCCGGGTGAACGCGATCGCGCCCGCGCTGATCGGCACGAGCCGGGCGTTCGCGCAGTTCCCGGAGCGGCGGAATGCGGGGAAGGACATCCCGCTGCGGCGGGTGGGCGAGCCGGAGGACGCGGCCAAGGTCGTGGAGTTCCTCGTGACGGACCTGTCGGACTACGTGACCGGGCAGGTCATCGCGATCTGCGGAGGGCTCTCCCTGCAGGCGGTGTAATCATCTGTTTTTCCATGCGACCCAGAAGAGCGCGACGCCCACCACCCAGACCAGGATATCCCCGGTGATCAGCATCGGGTAGACCATCATCACGATGCCGAGGATCATGTTCCAGAAGTTCCCCTCCTTCTTGCCCTCGCGGAAGAAGTAGAACCCGGCGGCGCCGAAGACGATGCCCGCCATGATTGACGAGGCGGTGAACTTCCCCGCCAGCCCGCCCATCCCCGGCACCTGCGCCCCGTCCAGATCAATGGCCATCGGGTCTCACGATACCGCAAGCGCCCGGGCGTGTCGCCCGAGGTGGCGCGCCAGCACGGCCCGGTGCAACCGCTCCTCCCGGATGAGGAGCGCGTGCAGCCCGTCGCGGAACACCCATCCGTGCGGATCGCGCGCGGTCAAGACGGACCCGAAGGCCACGTGGAGCACCTGCCGGGCGTCGTCGGGGACGAGATACGTCCGCTCCAGCCGGCGGTCCGGGACCCCGCCCGCGGCGGGGACCCGTGCCAGGCGCGCCGAGACGTGGTACGTCGCGCGGTCGCGGGCGAAGGCGGTGCGGCTCGCGGCCACGATGTCCCGGAACAATCCGGGCGCCCGCCGCGCCGCGACCCGCAGCGCCTCCAGGTACGACGTGCCGGCGGTCTTGAGGTGGAACGCCCCACAGGTCTCCCGCGCCACGGTGCGGTACGCCGCGAACTTGTCGCTGCCCGAATGGATCGAGAGCTTGTGACCGCCCAGCCGCCGGGCCAGCGTCGCGTGCGCCGCCACCGCGTGCGCCAGCTCCCGGCGGTCGCCCCGGTAGTCCACGCCTTTCTCGAACGCGCCCGGAAACCGCGGCGCGAGCTGGTGGATGCGGACGCCGCGCCGCCGGAGCTCCTCCACCACATACCGGTGGTCCGCGAGGGAGGTGGGAAACGGCAGCTCGTCCAGGCTCACCTCGATCTCGTACGGCCCGCTCGCCTGCCGGCGGACACGCCGGGCCAGCCGGGTGAAGAGGGCCACCGCGCGGCCCCACCGGCGGGCGGGGGTGGCGCCCCGCTGCTCCCGCGCCCCGATCACGTCGGTGCCGTCGAGGGTGAAGAGGACAAATCCCGCCGCGGCGCACCGGTCCACGTCGGCCACGGTCTTGAGGTGGTCGGCATCCGCCCCGAACCCCCGGGTCCAGCCGGCTTCGAGGACCCCGAACACCGCGTCGGACATGACTTCTTCCGGCGTCCGGCTCGTCCGGGTCATCTCGCGGATGGACTGCTGCGCCACGACCGGAAAGAGCGGCGTCCCCGCGACCGCCGCGAGATGGCCCGGGGTCGCCAGACCGATCCGGTCCCCCAGCCCGAGGGACGGCCGCTGCCCCGCCGGCCCTGGCCGCAGCCACGGGCAGTGGCGCTGGAGGACCCGCATCACGCCCTCGTCCCATGGCCGGGCCTGGATCGTCACCCCCGCCTCCCGCCACAGCGGCGCGCTCCCCTCCGTCGGCCAGGCGAGCCAGCCGGGGGGCCGGCTCCCGCGATGGCCCGCCACGATCATCCGCTGGTGGCCGGCCCGGCCGGCGACCAGCCACCCGCCCTCCCCCGCCAGCGCCGATGCCGGATACACGCGGTCGAGGTGGCCGAGTTCCCTGGCTGTGAGCGCGAGTCCACGCACGGTGGGGCGGGTCAAGATTCTGATCGAACCCGGCCGGCAGGCGGCCCGGACGAGGCTCATGGCCGGAAGAGGGTCGGAGTTCCGGTCAGAGCCGGACGATGACCCGGCGGTGGGTGACGAACCGGACGAAGGCGAGGATCACGAGGGTCAGCAGCGCGACGTTGGTGATGCCCGGCCCCAGTCCCTTCTCCGCCCAGGGGATGTCCTCGAGCCCGGCCAGACCGAGGAGCCGGCCGACGATGTCCGGAAGGAGGTACGCCATCAGGGCGTTCTGGCCTACCGGCACCAGCCAGCCGAATCCGCCGCGGATGTTCGCCATCTCCATCGCGATGTAGAACCCCGTGTAGCAGAGGCAGGCCACGCCCGCCGCGACCAGCGCGTACGCATCCGTCATCTGGATCTTGCTGATGCCGTGGAGCGGCCGGATCAGGTACCCGGCGGCCAGCAGCAGCACGCCGAAGCCCATCATGAACCGGAGCCGGTAGTGCGGGTTCAGCTTGCGGGCGCCGGAGAACAGGGTGCCGACCACGACGCCGGCCATCACCACCGCGGCCGTGGCGCCGAAGATCTGGCCGACGCTGACGTACTCATTGACCCGGGCCAGCAGGTCCAGCCGGCCGTGCCGCCAGCCCATGTAGACCGCGATCAGGAACCCCATCCACCCCATCAGCGCCGGCCGGTTGCCGCGCAGCAGCAGGTAGAGGAGGCTGGACGTGAGGTAGCCCCAGCCGATCATCCCCAGGATCCCGAATTGGCAGTCCGAGTTCGCGTGCTGGAGCCAGACCACCTGCTTCAGATCGTTCTGCCCCCGGAAGATCACGAGGAGCCAGAGGAACACCGCGCCGCCCAGGACCTTGATGCCGATCGTGACCTTCCGGGAGAACGGCCAGGTGGCCCACATGGCCAGCGCGGAGAGCGGGACGCAGAGATACCAGACATCCTTGGGGACGCCCGTGGCCACCGCGTCGTACATGTCCTCGTTGCCGAGGATGAGGCCCAGCAGGATGAGCATCGCCGACCGCAGCCCGATGCGGGTCAGCATCGGGGTCCAGGACGTGCCCGCGGCCAGCCGGCGCTCGAACGAGAGGGGGATGGACATCCCCACCATGAACAGGAAGCCCGGGAACACCATGTCCACGAAGGTGTACCCGTCCACGTTCCCCTCGACGTGCTGCATCCAGGCGGGGACGCCCGTCACCGCGCCCACGTAGTTCACGAAGGTCATCGCCAGGATCACGAACCCCCGGAACGCGTCCAGGGAGATGATGCGCGACGCCGCGCCCGCCGGTCTCAATGTGGCCATGCCGCCTCCTGCCAGAACGGGCTCTCGGTCACCGCTCAAGCTCCTGCATCAATCCTTCCACGTCGAGGGGGCGCGTGTCCATCCGCAGGGCGCCCTTCGCGTCGCGCGGCCACTCGGCCTTGGGCCGGTCACAGTACAGCTCCGCGCCGTTCCCGTCCGGATCGTCCAGGTACAGCGCCTCGGAAACGCCGTGGTCGGACGCGCCGGTCAGCGGATATCCGGCGTCAATCAGCCGCTTCAGGACCGTGGCCAGCTCCTTGCGGTTCGGGAACAGGAACGCCGAGTGGTAGAGGCCGGTGGTGCCCGGCGGGGGCGGGGTCCCGCCCTTCGACTCCCACGTGTTGAGCCCGATGTGGTGGTGGTATCCGCCGGCCGAGAGGAAGGCCGCCTGCGTGCCGTACCGCTGCATCACCTCGAATCCCAGCAGGTCGCCATAGAACTTGATCGCCCGGTCCAGGTCCGCCACCTTGAGGTGCACATGTCCGACCCGGGTCTCGGGATGGATCACAGGAGGCTCGCCACGTAGTACAGGACCGGGGCGGTGAAGAGGAAGCTGTCGAACTTGTCGAGGAGGCCGCCGTGGCCGGGGAGGAGCGCGCCGGAGTCCTTGACGGCGGCGGCCCGCTTGATCATGGACTCGGCGAGGTCCCCCACCTGTGCCGCGACGCACACGACCGGGACCACCCAGAGCAGCCGCGCGGGATCCAGCACCGCCGGGACCAGCGGCAGCCAGCCCGGGTGCGCCGCCTGGAGTGCCCGGAGCCCGAGCATCGCGCCCAGCGAGAGGACCAGGCCGCCCGCGCACCCCTCCCAGGTCTTGCCGGGCGAGACGGCGACCCACATCTTGTGGCGGCCGAAGAGGGTCCCCGCGAAGAACGCGCCCGAGTCGTAGAGCCAGGTGGCGGCGAGCAGGACGAAGGTCCACTGCGCCCCCTCGTCCACCAGCCGCAGCCGCAGGATGAGGCTGGGCAGCCAGCCGGCGTAGAGGACCGCAAACACCGTGACACCCATGTCGGCGGCGTTCTCCCGCCGCACGCCCCGGCGGAGTTGGGCGACCAGCAGCGCCAGGACGAACGCGGCCTGGATCGTGCCGGACTGCTCCTGCCGGAAGGCGGCGAACAGGAAGCCCGCGGCGGCGAGGTACCCGATGCGGTCGAACGGCTGATGGCCCAGCGCACGCAGCAGGCCGAAGAGCTCGTACAGGGCGCCCAGCGCGGCCAGGGCGATCACGGCGAGGAACGGGCCGGGCGCGTCCCGGAAGAGGAGCCACGCCAGCAGTGGGAGCGCGACCGCCGCGACGAGGAGCCGCCGGGGCAGGTTGCCCATCAGCTCGCGGCCACCGCCCCGAACCGGCGCTGGCGCTTCTCGTACACCCGCAGGGCCTCGAGCAGGTGGGCCTTGCGGAAGTCCGGCCAGAGCACCGGGGTGAACCACAGCTCCGCGTAGGCGGCCTGCCAGAGGAGGAAGTCCGACAGGCGCATCTCCCCGCTGGTGCGGATCACCAGGTCGGGGTCCGGCAGCAGCGAGGTCGAGAGGAACCGCCGGAAGTCGTCCCGGTGCACCGGCTTGGCGGCGCCGTTCAGCCGCTTCCACTGGCGGGCCAGCGCCTTGGCCGCGTCCAGGATCTCCTGCCGGGCGCTGTAGTTGAGCGCCAGCGTCAGGACCAGCCCCTTGTGGTGCGCGGTCTCCTTGATGACCCGCCGCAGCGCCTCGCGGGCCGACCGGGGCAGCCGCTCCACGTGGCCGATGGCCGAGAGGCGCACCTGGTTCTTGCGCAGCGTGGGCAGCTCGAGCCGCAGGAAGCGCACCAGCAGCCCCATCAGCGCCCCGACCTCCTCGGTGGGCCGCTTCCAGTTGTCGGCGGAAAAGGCATAGAGGGTGAGGGCCTTGATCCCGAGCTCCGCGCACGCGGTCACCGTTTCCCGGACCGATTTCACGCCCGCGCGGTGGCCGGCAATGCGGGGAAACCCGCGGCCCCGCGCCCAGCGCCCGTTCCCGTCCATGATGATCGCCACGTGCTGCGGCAGCCGCGTGGGATCGAGGTCAAACGGTGGTGATTTCTTGCTCTTTCCGGGCGAGGAACTCATCGAGTTTGGCGATGGAGGTGTCGGTGGCTTTCTGGACGGCCGCGGTGAACCGCTTCAGCTCGTCCTCGGAGACGGCCTTGCCGTCCTTCGCGGCCTTGAGCTTGTTGTTGGTCTCCTGCCGGACGTTGCGGATCGAGACCTTGCCCTCTTCCGCGACCTTCTTGGCGAGCTTGATCAGCTCCTGCCGGCGCTCCTGCGTGAGCGGCGGGATTACCAGCCGGATCGTCTCGCCCTGCCGCTGGGGGGTGAGCTTGAGGTCCGAGACCGCGATCGCCTTCTCGATGGGCTGGATCGCGTTCTTGTCCCAGGGCCGGATCTCGATGGTCTTGGAGTCCGGCACGCCCACGTTGGCGAGCTGCTTGAGCGGCATATGCTGGCCGTAGTAGTCCACCTTCATGTTCTCCACCAGCCCGGGATTGGCCCGGCCGGTGCGGATGCCCGACAGCGACGCGGAGGTCACCTCGAGCGACTTCTTCATCTTGTCCTCGCCCTCTTTCAGGATCGCCTCGCCCCCGGCCATGTCAGCCTCCCGTCACGATCGTGCCGAGGGAGGCGCCCAGCCCCGCCCGCGTGATGTTCCCCGGCACGTTCAGGTTGAAGACCACGATCGGCAGCCCGTTCTCCCGGCACATCGTGAGCGCGGTCATGTCCATCACCTTGAGGTTGCGCCGGATCGCCTCCATGTGGGTGATCTTCGCGAACTTTTTCGCGCCCCGCTCGCGGGCGGGATCGCGGTCGTACACCCCGTCCACCTTCGTGGCCTTGAGCACGACCTCGGCGTTGATCTCGGTGGCGCGCAGCGCGGCCGCGGTGTCGGTGGAGAAGTAGGGGTTGCCGGTGCCGCCGGCGAAGATCACCACGCGCTTCTTCTCGAGGTGGCGCATGGCGCGTCGGCGGATGTACGGCTCGGCCACCTTGGCCATCTCGATGGCGGACATCACGCGGGTGGGGACGCCCGCCTTCTCGAGCGCATCCTGCATCGCCACGGCGTTGATCACCGTGGCCAGCATCCCCATGTAGTCGGCGGAGACCCGGTCGATCTCGCCCCCGGAGGCGCCGCGGAAGATGTTGCCCCCGCCCACCACGATCCCGACGTCCACGCCCGCCTTGAAGACCTCGCCCACCTCGCGCGCCACGCGCTTGAGTACCGTGGCGGAGATGCCATACCCGTTCGGCCCGCCGGCGAGGGCCTCGCCGGAGAGCTTGAGCATGACGCGCTTGTACTTGGGTTTAGGCGCCGGAATCGTCCTTGCCTCCCCCGAGCTTGTAGACGGTGAACCGCTTCACCCGGATGCGCTCGCCGAACTTGGCGATCTTCTCGGTGATGATCCCGTTCACGGTCAGCGCCTGGTCGCGGATGTACGCCTGCTCCATGAGGCAGAGCTGGGCGATGAGCTGCTCGACCTTCTCCGCGGCGTAGGCGTCGGCGGTCGCGCCCTTCCCGAGGTCGGCCGCCTGCTTCACGAACTCGGCGCGCTGGGCCTCGAGGAAGTCGGGCGGGATCTCGTCCTTCCCCACCCACCGCGGGCTGGTCGCGGCCACCTGCATGGCCAGCTCCTTGGCGAGGGTGACGAACTCCTCGTTGCGGGCGACGAAGTCCGTCTCGCAGTTGAGCTCGACGATCGCGCCCAGCTTGCCGCCGTGGTGCACGTACGCCATCACGGTGCCCTCCTCGGCGGTGCGGCTGGCCTTCTTGGCGGCCGTCGCGATGCCGCGTTCCCGCAGCAGCGACACGGCCTTGTCGAGGTCCCCGGTGGACTCCTCGAGGGCACGCCGGCATTCCATGATGCCGGCGGAGGTCATCTCGCGGAGCTTCTTGATCTGGTCGGCGGAGGCGGCCACGGCGACCGTCACTGCGCCGCGGGCGCGGCGCCCGCCGGGGCATCGGGGGCCGGGGCGGCGGGGGCCGGCGCGACCGGCGCCTCCGCCTTTCCGCCCTCCCCCCGGAAGGCGGCCTTGCAGGCCTGCTCGGACGGCCCGCAGTCCCCCCCCACTGCTTCCCCCCCGTCACCCAACCCCAGCGCCGCGGCCCGC
>CAYNUZ010000099.1:0-8482 GCA_964400385.1 uncultured bacterium
GCGGGCGCTGGCGGGCGGGGGCCGCACCGAGCTGCTGGACTACCTGCGCTGCCACTGCGGCCACCACGTCGAGGTCGTGCGCGCGGAAGACGTGCCCCCGGCCGCGCCCGCCCCCGCGCTGCCGGCGGCGGAGGACCCGCAGCTCGCGCTGCCGTTCGCGTGATAAGGGAGCGGGCCGGGGAGCGCTGACCGTGGGCCGCACGCTGCCGAGCGCGACGATGGTGTTCGACGGCGAGGCCGCGCGGTGGGGGAAGTTCCGCCGGGCGTTGCGGCGGGAGGACCAGGAGGTCTTCGACACGCTGTTCCTCGCGGCGCGGCGGCACATCGCGGCGTGGATGGACCCGGCCAACCCGGGGCGGGTGGAGAGCCGGTTTCCTGCGATGCGGCTGGAGGCCTTCCGGAACACGGGCCTGCTGGAGGAGCGGATCCGGGCGCTGGCGGCGGCGCGGCCGCCGGTGGTGGCGCCGGACCCCTGATTCGGCGAGAATACGGCCCGATGCGGACCTACGACCTGCGGTGCGAGGACCTGGCCAACCCGCTGGGGCTCGACAGCCCGAAGCCCCGGCTGGCGTGGCGGCTCCGGTCGGACGTGCGCGGCGACGCGCCCACCGCGCACCGGGTGCTGGTGGCCTCGACGGCGGCGAAGCTGGCGGCGGACCAGGGCGACCTCTGGGACTCCGGCCGGGTCGCGTCCGGCGCCATCCGCACGGCCTACGCCGGCACCCCCCTCGCGTCCTCCACCCGCGCGCACTGGAAGGTGATGGTCTGGGACCGGGCGGGGGAGCCGTCCGCGTGGAGCGACCCGGCGTGGTGGGAGACGGGCCTGCTGTCCCGCGCCGAGTGGAAGGGGAGCTGGATCGGGTCCACCCTGGTGGGCGGCCCGAAGACCCCGGTGCCCGTGCCGTACGTGCGGACGGAGTTCACCGTGGACAAGCCCGTGGTTGCGGCGCGCCTGTACGCCGCGGCGTGCGGGCTCTTCGAGTGCGAGCTGAACGGAGCCCGGGTGGGCGACGACGCCTTCGCGCCGGGGTGGACCGCGTACCACAAGCGCGTGCCGTACCGGACGTACGACGTCACGGACCTGGTCCAGGCCGGCGTGAACGCCTGGGGCGCGATGCTCGGCGACGGCTGGGCCGCCGGGTTCGTGGGGCTGGGGTACCGCCAGACCTGGTCCGACCGGCCGACGTTCCTCGCGCAACTCCGCATCGAGCACGCCGACGGCACGACCACGCTGGTCACGACCGGCCCGGCGTGGACGTTCGCGTTCGGTCCGCTGCTCGTCTCGGACATGTTCATGGGCGAGGACTACGACGCCCGGCTGGAGTTTCCCGGCTGGTCGAAGCCGGGATTCGCGGGCGCGGGGTGGGCGCCGGTCGCGGTCTTCACGGACCCCGGGACGCCGCTCGCGTGGAGCCCGTTCGCCCCGGTGCGGCCGCAGGAGGTCCTGCAGCCGGTGGCTCCGCCGCGGGAGTTCAAGGGCTGGCCACGGTCCACGTGGGTGTTCGATTTCGGGCAGAACCTCGTCGGCCGGATCCGCCTCAAGGTGAAGGGGCCGCGGGGCCTGACCGTGACCCTGCGGCATGCGGAGATCCTGAACCCCGACGGCACCCTGTACACCGCCAACCTGCGGTCGGCCCGGTCCGAGGACCGGGTCACCCTCAAGGGCGACGGGGAGGAGGTCTTCGAGCCCCGGTTCACCTTCCACGGCTTCCGATACGTCTCGCTCTACGGGCCCGAGGGCGCGGTCACCGCGGACGCCGTGACCGCCGTGGTCCTTCACTCGGAGCTTGCGCCGGCCGGCGGGTTCGAGTGCTCCGAGCCGCTGCTCAACCAGCTCCAGCACAACATCGCGTGGGGGCTCAAGGGGAACTTCCTCGAGATCCCCACGGACTGCCCGCAGCGGGACGAACGGCTGGGGTGGACCGGGGACATCCAGGTGTTCGCACCCACCGCCCTGTTCATCCGGGACGCCGCAGCCTTCCTGCGCAAGTGGCTGCGAGACCTCGCGGACGCGCAGTGGGAGAACGGGGCGTACCCGTCGGTGGCGCCCAACGCGAAGCTGGAGGGCGCCGGCGGCGCGGACGGCGGGCCGGCGTGGGCGGACGCCGGGGCGATCGTCCCGTGGGCCGCGTACCAGGCCACCGGCGATCCCGGCCCGCTGGCGGAGCACTACCCGTCGCTGGCGCGGTTCCTCGGCTGGCTCGAGGCGGAGTATCCCGACGGCGTGCGGTGCGACCCGGCGAAGACGGACTGGGGCGGGTACGGCGACTGGCTCTCGATCAACGCCGAGACGCCCAAGGACCTGATCGGCACCGCCTTCCTCGCACGCAGCGCCCGGCTGGGGGCGCGGATCGCGACGGTGCTCGGCAAGCCCGCGGACGCGGCGCGGTGGACGGCGCTGGCGGACCGGGGGGTGGCGGCCTTCCGGAAGCGGTTCGTAGGGGCGGACGGGGCGGTGGCGTCCGGCACGCAGACCGCGAACGTCCTGGCGCTCCACTTCGACCTGCTCCAGCCGGAATTCCGCGCGAAGGCGGTCGAGGCCCTGGTCGCGGACATCCGGGCGCGGGGCAACAAGCTCTCCTGCGGATTCGTGGGGTCGTCGTACCTGCCGCACGTGCTGTCCGACCACGGCCGGCTGGACGTGGCCTTTGACCTCCTCAACCAGCGGGGCTGGCCCTCGTGGCTGTACGCGGTGACGCAGGGCGCGACGACGATCTGGGAGCGGTGGGACGGCTGGACGCACGACCGGGGGCTCCAGGACGCGGGGATGAACTCGTTCAACCACTACGCGTACGGCGCGATCGGGGCCTGGCTCTACCGCGTGGTGGCCGGCATCGACCCCGATCCGGAGCGGCCGGGGTACGCGCATGTCACGCTGCGGCCGCGGCCGGGCGGCGGCCTCACGCGCGCCCGGGCATGGCACGAGGCGCCGCAGGGCCGGATCGAATCCGGCTGGACAATCCAGGGCGGCACGCTGCGCTGGGAGATCGAGGTGCCGCCGGGGGTCGAGGCGACCGTGGTCGTGCCCGCGGCCTCCGTGGACGGGGTCACCGAGGGCGGGGCGCCCGCGCGCGGGGCGGCCGGGCTGGAGTTCGTGAAGGCGGATGCGGACGGGGTCGTCTTCCGGGCGGGAGCGGGCCGCTACACGTTCGCGGCCCCGGCCAGCTAGCTAGCCCTTCCGGGGCACCAGCCGGATCGTCTTGAGGATGAGCGTCGGGCCCTCGGTGCGGGGCACCGTGCGCAGCACGACCGGGTACTTCTCGCGCTTGGTGATCTTGAACTTGCCGAGGATGGCCGTGATGAACATCCCGGCGCCGCCCGTGGGCGAGACGCGGCCCGTCACTTCCTGCGAGCCCAGCTCGAGCGCGACCGTACCGCCCATCCCCGGCTCCCCGGCATAGACGATCTCGGCGGTCAGGCTCCCGACCCGGGTCAGGTCCACTTCCCACCGCAGCGTCTCGGTCGCCAGCGTCACCGTCCCGTCCGCGGCGACGGCCAGCGGACCGCCCGCGGGCGCGGCGCCGGCCAGCTCGAGCACGAGCGGCCCGGTGGCGGGCTGGGGGAGGGCGGCGGCGGGGGCGGCCTCGTCCGTCATGCGGCCCCCCGGGGCTTGGCCCACCCGAATGCGATCTCCTTGCGGCGAATCATGGTTTCCAAAGGATTGTCCTTGATTCGGAGCGGCAGGTCCACCCGGCCCCGGATCCGGCTCGACTGGTACCCGCCGAAGATGATTTCCGCGCCCCGGAGGGCGTTTTCGGCGCACAATTCGGACCGGCCGCCGGTCCGCAGCGCCTTGACCGCCCCGGCGATGGCCCGCTCGATCGTGGGGCCGCCGTGCAGCTCGTTCTCGACCTTGACCGTCTTCCAGCCCCGGGAGGCGGTGAGCCACATCCGGACGATCGGCTCCTCCCAGTGCAGCTCGGCGATCCCCTTCGTCCCGATGATCCGGAGCGCGCACGACCCGAGCCCGGCGTTGAGCAGGAAGAGGCCGTGGACGCCGTTGCGGTACTTCACGTGCCAGACGCCCTGGTTGTCCTGCGGCGCGCCGAACCAGCGGTTCCCGGCGCGATAGTCGCCCTGCCCGATCACCCACTCGGCGGGGACCTCGCGGTTGAACATCTGGAGCATGTCCACCCAGTGGGTGCCCCAGTCGTACAGGTTCGGGCACATCGCCTCCATCCGGGTCACCGTCCCGAGCTTCCCCGACCAGGCCAGGTCGCGCATCGCCCGGTACGGCTTGCCGTACCGGCGCTGGTGGTTGAACGTGACCCGGCACCGGCGCTTCGCGGCGGCGGCGGTGACGGCCGCGGCCTCGCCGTACGTCATGGCCATGGGCTTCTCGCAGTGCACGGCCTTGACGCCGGCCCGGATGCAGTCCAGGATCATGGGCGCGTGGAGCGCGGGCCAGGTGCAGATGGACACCATGTCCAGCTTCTCCTTGCGCAGCATCGCCCGGTGGTCGGTGTAGATCCACCGGGTCCGGGTCTCCTGGGCGAACCCGACCCCGTTCTCCCGCCGGATGTCGGCGCAGGCGACGAGGTCGGTGTGGGGGAGGGCCCGGTACGCCGCGGCGTGGGCGTAGGCCATCGCGTACCCGGTGACGCCCTGCGCCTTCTTGCGCTGGCCGGTTCCGATAAACCCGATGCGAAGGACAGCGGCCGATGGCTTCATCGGACGATGTCCTTGAGCGAGGGGGCATGAGCCGACGTCAGGAGGCGAATGAAACCCACGCGCAGATGTTTCACCGGCCGAGTATAACACGGCAGAATCGGCTGTTATGATCCTTGCTTGATGCAGGGCAGCGGGCGGACATGGGGTTGGTGGGCGGCGGGAGGGTTCGTGCTCGCGCTGCTCGCCGTGGTGCGCTGGCAGGCCGGCCTCGAGGCCGTCAAGTTCGGGTTCGGCATCCACCACCCGGGCCGGGTCAGCGTCACGTACTGGGAGAAGTGGACCGGGTTCGAGAAGGACGGGATGGAGTCCATCGTCAACGAGTTCAATGCCTCCCAGGATCGCATCTGGGTGGACTACATCTCGGTCTCGAACGTCAACTCCAAGACCCTGGTCGCGACCGCGGGCGGCCGGCCGCCCGACATCGCGGGGCTCTGGGACGGCGACACGGTGGTCTTCGCGGACAAGAACGCCCTGACCCCGCTGGATGAGATGTTCCGGGCGGCGGGGCTGCGGCCCGACCACTACATCCCGGTCTACTGGGACATGTGCACCTACCGCGACCACGTCTGGGCCCTGCCCTCGACCCCCGCAACGACCGCGCTCCACTGGAACAAGAAGATGTTCCGGGCGGCGGGGCTGGATCCCGAGCGGCCGCCGCGCACGTTCGAGGAGCTGGACGACATGTCCGAGCGGCTCACGATCAAGGACCGGTCCACGGGGCTGATCCGGCAGATGGGCTTCCTGCCGCCGGAGCCGGGCTGGTGGCACTACGGCTGGGGCTCGTTCTGGGGCGGGAAGCTCTGGGACGGCGGCCACACGATCACCATCGACACGCCGCCCTACGTGCAGGCCTTCACCTGGGTCCGGTCCTACGCGGACCGGTACGGGGTCGCGGCGCTCCAGACCTTCCGGTCGTCGTTCGGCAACTTCTCCTCGCCCCAGAACCCGTTCATGTCCGAGCAGGTGGCCATGGTCCTGCAGGGCGTCTGGATGGCCAACTACGTCTTCCAGTTCTCGCCAAAGCTGGAATGGGGGGCGGCGCCGTTCCCGGTGGTGCACAAGGGCGACGCGCCGGTGACGTTCGCGGGGTGCGACATGCTGGTGATCCCGCGGGGCGCGAAGCACCCGCGCGAGGCGTTCGAGTTCATCGCGTACGTGCAGGGGCAGGGGCCGATGGAGCGGCTGTGCCTCTCGCACCGCAAGAACACCCCGCTGCGGCAGGTGAGCGAGGCCTTCTACCGCGCGCACAAGAACCCGTACATCCGGATGTTCCAGCAGCTCGCCTGGAGCCGCAACGCCGTCCACCAGCCCAAGCTGAGCGTGTGGAACGAGTACGGCAACGAGATCCAGAACGCCTTCGACCGGGTCTGGCTGCGGCAGATGGAGCCGCAGGAGGCGCTGGCCACGGTCAAGCGCCGCGTGCAGCAGGCGCTCGACCGGGTGAACGCCCTGCACGAGACCGCGCCCTCGCGCTGGCTCAAGGCCGCGCCGTTCGTCGTCGCGGCCCTCATCATGCTGGCGGTGGTCGGCGTCGCCTTCGTCCGGGAGGTCCGGATCCACCGGCAGGTGGGCGGGCTGCCGCCGCGGCGGCTCGCGCGGGCGCTGGGCACGGGCCTCACGTTCGCGTCCCCCTGGCTGGTCGGCCTCTCGGTCTTCGTCCTCTACCCGGTGGCCGCCTCGGTGATCTATTCGTTCTGCGACTATTCGGTCCTCTCCGAGCCGCGGTGGGTGGGCCTCATGAATTTCCACGACATCGCGGGCGACGACGTCTTCTGGGGCGACCTCCGGAACACCGCCCTGTACGCCGGGCTGGCGCTGCCGCTGGGCGTGGCGCTGGCGATCGGGGTGGCGCTGCTGCTGGACACGCGCGTCAAGGGCATGGGGCTCTACCGCACGCTCTACTTCCTGCCGTCCGTCACCCCCCTCGTGGCGTCGGTGATGGTCTGGATCTGGATCTTCAACTCGCAGTTCGGGGTGCTCAACTATGTCCTCGGCAAGCTCAGTTTCGGGTACATCCCGCCGATCCCCTGGCTCTCCGACAGCCACTACGCCATGGCGGCGCTGATCCTCATGAGCTTCTGGGGCATCGGGCACACGGTGATGATCCTGCTCGCCGCGCTCCAGGACGTGCCGGTGTCGCTGTACGAGGCGGCCGACCTGGACGGGGCATCATGGTGGCACAAGATCCGGCACGTCACGCTGCCCATGGTCTCGCCGGTGATCTACTTCAACATCGTGATGGGGATCATCGGCGCGCTCCAGGTCTTCGTGGTTCCGTACATCATGACCGGGGGCGGCCCCGCCCGGTCCACGGAGTTCTACTCGATGTACCTGTACACCAACGCCTTCATGTACCTCAAGATGGGCTACGCCAGCGCGATGGCCTGGATCCTGTTCATCCTGATCCTCATCCTGACCGGGGTGGCGGTGCGCATGTCGAAGTCGCGCGTCCACTACACGGGGGGCTGAGATGGCGGACGTCGAAACCATCCCCGTGAGTCCGGACGCCGACGCCCAGGAAGCGCAGGCGCAGCGGGCGGTCAATCCCGCCGGCTCCCCGTTCGGCAGCGTGATGCGCCGGCACGCCTGGGCCTCCCCGGTCCTCCAGCTGGTGCTGGCCGGCGGCGCGCTGGTGATGGTCTTCCCGATGCTCTGGATGGTCTCGACCTCGCTCAAGTCCATCGACCAGACGATGGTGTTCCCGCCGCGGTGGATCCCGCCGGTCTTCGTCTGGCGCAACTACCTCGACGCGATCCGGTACATCCCGTTCTTCACGTACACCTGGAACACGCTGGTGATCTGCGTGCTGGCGATCACGGGCTCGGTCCTGTCCAACGCGCTGGTGGCGTACAGCTTCGCGCGGCTCAAGTGGCCCGGCCGGGACGTCCTCTTCGGGTTCACGCTGGCCACGATGATGGTGCCCTTCCCGGTGGTGATGGTGCCGCTCTACTCGGTCTTCCGGGAGCTGGGCTGGATCGGCACGCGGCTGCCGATGTGGGTGCCCGCGTTCTTCGCCAACGCGTTCAGCATCTTCCTGCTGCGCCAGTTCTTCCTGCGCATCCCGTCCAACCTGGCGGAGGCCGCGCAGCTCGACGGCGCCTCCGAGTTCCGCATCTTCTGGTCGGTGTACCTCCCGCTGGCCCGCCCGGCGCTGGCCGTCATCGCGCTCTTCCAGTTCATCGGCTCCTGGAACGACTTCCTTGGCCCGCTCCTCTACCTGCCGAACCAGGAGTCCTTCACGCTCGCCGTCGGGCTCCAGTTCTACCAGTCCCAGCACGGCGGCACGCAGTGGCACCTCCTCATGGCCGCCTCCACCCTCACCGTCATTCCGGTGATCGTGGTCTTCTTCCTCTTCCAGCGCACCTTCCTCCGCGGCCTCACCTTCCTCCGCAACGCGGACACTACCTAAGAGCTGACCGGCGCGCGGTCCGGGCGGGCGGAGGGTGTTCGGGCACGGGCGCCCGGCCCCTCCGAGTCCGGGCGCCCTAAGGCTGCGACCTGGCCCTCGTCCCGACCGCCGAGCCGGTCGGGACTCCATGGCCGGGCCTGCTCCGTCCCTCGCGCGCCCCTGAAGAGTCAGCGAGGCTGGAGCGCCCCGGCCGCGGTGATCAGGTTCTAAGGATTCGCGGCCGGGGCTGACCAGCCCCGCTTCCGGGGCGCGCGGGGACTCCGCAGCGGTCTCCGCATTGCCCGAACACCCTCCGCCCGCCCTGCGCGCCTGTGCCACTTCCGTCCGGCACCCCGCGGAACGAACCACACTGGACGCGCAGGCGCGAGAGGCGGGGTGCGGTGTCCGCAGACGTTGTGTCGG
>CAYNUZ010000100.1:0-8475 GCA_964400385.1 uncultured bacterium
GTCGGGCGCCTCCAGCAGGCCGACGGCGACCGCCAGGACCCACCCGATGGGCGCGATGTGGAAGGGGAAGTTGAACGCCGCGTCGGCCGCGACCGCGGCCACGCACCCGGCGGCACCCAGCCCCAGCCAGTCGCCCGCCCGGTGCCGGTGCCACGCGCGGCGGAGGACCACGAGCCCGAGCCAGAGCCAGAGTCCCAGCCCGACCACGCCGGTCTCGGCGAGGAGCTGGAGGTGGTCGTCGTGGGCGAAGGTCTCCTGGCTCGAGAAATACTGCGCGGGGGCGGCGCGGGCCGCCCAGGTGTGCAGCCGCAGCCACGGGTACCGGGCGAAGTACGCGCCGAGTCCGCAGCCGAGGACCGGGTGCTCGGCCGCGATGCGGCAGCAGACCTGCGCGTTGGCGAGCCGGAAGCGGGCGGAGTACCCGTCGAGGTTGACCGCGTCGCGCAGCCGGTCGGCCACGGGCACCGGCGCCGCGCCGATGGCCGACGAGGTACTCACGACGGTGGCGGCCAGCAGCCCGACCACGGCGACGGTCAGGAGCCAGGTGCGGTTGGCGGCCACCAGTGCGCGGCCGCGGGCGTCCGCGGCCAGCCACGCCGCCTGGAGGAGCAGCGACACGGTGATCCCGAGCCACGCGCTGCGGGTCCAGGTGAGGTAGGCCGCGAGCCCCAGCACCGCGAGGAGGAGCGTCAGGAGGTCCTTGGCCTCCTCCTGCTCGGTCGCGAGCCAGCGGGCGAAGGCCAGCGGGAACAGCGCGGCCATGTACCCGCCGAGGAAGACCGGGTTGCCCAGGGTCGCGAAGACCCGGGGCCGGAAGTGCGACGCCCAGGGCAGCGGCTCGAACCCGAGGTACTGGCCCACGCCGTACAGCCCCGCGAGCGCGCCGGCGACGAGGAGCGCGTTGAGCACCGCCTCGCGGCGGGGCAGCGCGGAGGCCAGGACGAGCGCGGCCAGCAGTGCACCCAGGTAGGCGACCGCGGTGGTGCTCTCGCCGGGCGCGACGGTGTGGAGCGCGGAAAGGACCGCCCACCCGGTGAAGACGAGCAGCGGGATCGTGACCGGGGTGCGTGGCGCCAGCGGCTCGCGGTGCACCAGCACCCGGGCCAGGCCCGCGCCGGCGAGCAGCGCGGTGAGCACGAGCAGGGCGAGGGTCTTGGGCAGCCCGGCGGCGTCATGGACCAGCTCCGGCAGGACGGCCAGCGGGAGGGCGTAGGCGGCGGCCACGAGCAGCCCCTCGATCGTGCGCGTCAGGGCGGGAGCGCGGCCCGGGCCGTTCACTCGGGGGCGCCGTCCAGCAGCCGGGCCAGCCGGTCGAGCATCTCGCGGGAGGCGAACCCGGAAAATGCGCCCCGGTCCATGATGCAGGCCACGTCCTGCCCTCGCTCCGCCAGCCGCCGGGCCACGTCCGCCAGCGGCTCGGTGGGATCCACCAGCACCGGCGGCCGCATGTACCGGCTCGCGGGCAGCGCCGGCCCGGCCGGGAGCCGCAGCGCCGCAGCGAGGTCGCGGTGGCAGAGCACCCCGGCCAGATTCCGCCGGTCCATCACCGGGAAGTGGCGCTGGGTCGAGTGGAGCAGGAGCGGCACCAGGTCCCCCAGCGGCGTGTCCGGCTCGATGCTGGTCAACTCCTGCGGAAGGAGCTGGGCCGCCGTCAGGTGCCCGAGCGCATGCCGCGCCGCGACCGCGCGCTCCTCGTTGGTGGCCCCCAGGTAGAGGAAGACCGCGAGGATGAAGTAGATCGGGGAGAACGTGCCCAGCCCCAGGAAGACGAACATCAGCAGCAGGACCTTGCTGACCCGGACCGCCAGGGTGGTGGCGCGCGTGTAGGAGGCGCCCCGGGAGGCGAGCCAGGCGCGCAGGAGCCGGCCGCCGTCCATCGGGAAGGCCGGCAGCAGGTTGAAGAAACCCATGATGACGTTGACGCAGTAGGCGGCCACCGTCAGCTTGGTGAACAGCGACCCGTTGTCCGCGATGACGGCGACGGGGTTGCGGATGACCTCGAGCAACGGACCCGCGGTGAACGTGATGCCGGGCAGGAAGTAGATGAAGGCGAAGAGGAGGATCGCCATGGCGAAGTTGAACAGCGGCCCGGCGATGGTGATCAGCGCCTCCTGCCGGGGGTCCTCCGGGACCTGCTCGAGCATGGCGACGCCGCCGAACGGGATCAGGACGATCTGCCGCACCCGGATTCCGAAGTGCTGGGCCACCAGGCTGTGGGCCAGCTCGTGGAGGGCCACGAACCCGAAGATGAGGGCCAGCATGGCCCCCTGCTCCAGGCTCCCGCCGAAGGGGTGCTCCTGGTCGGAAGCGGCGGTGACGACGAGCGCCAGCGCGTACAGGAGGAAGGTCCAGTGCAGGACGATCGGGATGCCCCGGATGGTGAGGATCCGCAACCCGCGCCACATGATGCGTTTAGCGTAACAGAACGGCTCGGAACCCCCGTCATGGAGGCGGCGTTATACTATGGAAGGCCGAGGCATTGTGAGGCGTTCAAAACCCGGGTTGACCGGTGCGGCAAGGAGGCAGAGGCGATGAAGCAGTTCATGGGTCTGGTGGTGGCGGGCATGATGGTGGCATCCGTGGCGGGTGCGTGCGGCGGCGACAAGTCGTCCGTCAGCGAGCAGTCGCGGGTGGCGGGCGTGAGCACGGAAGGCGCGCACGTGTGCACGGGCGGGAAGTCCTCCTGCACGATGGGCGACAAGGCGGCGTGCGCCAAGGGCGCGAAGTCGTGCGCGGGCTGCGCCTACTTGGGCGACACCCGGGCGGCGCTCGAGCGGGCCGGGGCCCGTGTCGAGGTCGTCAAGCTCAAGAACGGGTACGCGTTGATCGCGACCGCGGCCTCGGCGCAGAATCTCGCCGCGGTGCGCAGCGTCAATGCCGAGCGGTTCGGCGGGCTCGAGACGCTGGCCGCCAGCCACGACAAGAAGTTCTGCAAGGACTGCACCGCGTTCAACAAGGCCCTCAAGGCCGACGCGGTCAGCTATGAGATCGTCGAGACCGCCGGCGGGGCGATGACGGTGTTCACCGGCTCGACCCCCGAGGCCGTGGCCTCGCTCAAGGATTCCTGCGGGATGTTCACGATGCTCAAGGCCGACGCGAAGCCGGAGCACGCGACCGCGACCAACTAAGACCGGACGTCCCTGCGGACGGACGCGCGCCGGGTCGGGAGAGAGCTCCCGGCCCGGCGTTTTTTTTGGGGGGGCTCAGCCGCGGCGGTCGAGCCGCAGGGTCTGGAGGTACCGCCGCAGGTACGGCCGGTCGCGCACCGGGTCGGTGAAGAACCGCTCGGCCAGCCACGCGTCCGCGATCCGGAACGCCTCGGCCGCGGTCATGTGGTCGGCGGACAGGCTCAGGAAGTTGGTGTTGTTGTGCGTCCGGGTCTCGCGGGCCGCGGTCACCGACGCCGGCATCGCGGGCAGCACGCCCGGGAGCTTGGCCGCCACGATGCAGATCCCGATGCCCGACCCGCAGACCCCGATCCCGACCGCGGTGCGGCCCTGCGACCGGCTGACCGGCCGTGCCGCCCGCAGGGTGATGAGCGGGTAGTCCACCCGCTTGGGGCTGTGCGTGCCCGTATCCACCACCTTCCAGCCCCGGGCCCGCAGGTGCCGTTTCAGCCGGTCCTTGAGCTTGAAGCCCCGGTGGTCGCCGGCCAGGTAGATGGTCTTCCCCATGTGGCTGCCGACGGGCACGACCGTTCCGCCGGTCCGGATTACCGCAGGCTTCGTCTTCATCCGCAGGACGATATCACGATCCGCCCGCCGGGTGCGACCCGCGCCGGGGGGCGATCTCGGCGTCGAAATCCCCCCAGGTGAACGGGTGCTTGAGATGGGCGCGCGCAAGCCGCGCCTCGTCCCAGTGGTCGGGGCGCTTGAGCATCGCCCGGTAGTCCGCCTGCGCCGGCGCCCGGTGACCGAGGAGGTCGTGGGCGCAGCCGCGCTTGAGCAGCGCCGCGGTGACCCACGGCGCCCGGCCCTTCGCCTCGATGGCCAGCGTGAACGCCGTGACGGCCTCGGCCGCGCGCCCCAGCCCGAGCAGCGCGATGCCGCGCCAGTAGTGGTAGGCCGTGGCCTCCAGCGCGAACGGCGAGCCGGGGACCCGCCCGCGGATCAGCCCGGCATCGGTGGCTTCCAGCGTCTCCGCGAACCGGCCGCTGATCGCCAGCGCCTGGGCGTGGAGGGTATGCGCCATCGGGGAGTCGGGATGCTCGTGCAGGAACATCCCGGCGAACCGGAGCGCCTTCGCGGGGTCGCGGTCGTAGTAGGTGTAGGCGCCCACCAGGGTGGCCTGGGCGTCGGTCCGCACCCAGTGGGAGCGCTCCGCGGCCTGCTCCAGCTTGGCGAGCCCGCCGGCGGAATCCGCGCCGACCCCCGTGATGTACCGGCTGAGCCAGCGCAGCGACCACGGCAGCCGCGCCGCCGCGTACTCGTACAGGCCGATCCCGAAGAGCGCCTCGGCGTCGTACGGGGGGCAGGCCTCGAGCGTCTCGAGGACCGTGACCGACCGCCGGGCACCCATGGCCGCGGCGACCCAGTTGTGCTGGACCAGCTCCCAGTGCGCCTGGATGCCCAGCGCCCCGCCGAGGAAGAACTGGCCCTCGCACCGCGTCGCGGGCACCTTGATCATGGCCCGGGCCAGCTTGATGGCGGACTGGAGCTCCTTTGCGACCAGTGCGGAGGACTTCGCGTCGGGCTTCGTGAATGCGTACTTGGCCTGCCACCACCGGGTCGAGGCGAGCAGCCCATACCCGGCCGGGTGCTCGGGGTGCGCGGCGCGCAGCCGCTCGAAGGCGGCGAACGCCTGGTCGAACTCGAGGTTGTAGAGGTGCGCCGACCCCTCCTCGGCCATCCGCGCGATGTCCGGCGGCAGCGCCCCGGCCGGCCTGGTCACCAGCACGGCCAGGGTGGCCGCCAGGAGGATCACCGTGCCGGTTTGTAGGACGACAACGGGATGGCGGCCCCGCGCGCCGCCCGGACGAGATCGCGATCGTCGGTCAGGAGGGGGAAATGCAGCCGTTCAGCGAGGGCGAGGTAGATCGCATCAAAGAAGATGATGTGGCGTTCGATCTGCAGGACCTGTGCCCGGCGCAGGAGGGCATCGTCCGCAGGATGCCACTGGAGCGAGAGGGCGAGAAACTCGTCATAGTGGCGCGCCGGGTGGGGCGCGCGGCGCCCCAGGGCGTTCCCCACCTCACACCGGATGAGATCGGGGGCGTGCAGCGAGAGGCTTCCATGCAGGAATCGCTCAAGGACCACCGCGGCCTCTTCCTGCAGGAGCTCGGTCCCGGCCGGAAGGTACCACTTGACGGCGATCGAGGCGTCAACGACGAAACATTCTGCGATAGCTGTGCTCGCGCTGTTCTTTGATGATGGTCAACGTGTCCGGGCCTGGCTTCCATTTTTCCGTCCGGGCCCGCAGGATTCCCTCGTACGCGGCGCGCACCTTCGGGTCGTCAATCGGCCGGGCATAGGCCTTCGGGGCTGCGGCGAGCGCCTGCTCGACCACGAAGGCGCTGCGCGTCTTGCCGCGCGCGCGGGCCAGCGCGTCAATGCGCTTGAGCTTCTCGTCGGGCACGGAGATCAGGACCTTCGCCATTGCACCAAAAGTATATCCGGTATATCCGAAGCCCGTCAATCCAAACCGCCGGCGTTTCCCCGCTAGGATGGACGCAATGGAATTCACCAATCCCCAACCGGGCTTCTCCATTCAGCGCGGACGGTGAAATACCTGCTGTCTGGTGCGTGGCTTGCACTTTTCGGGGTCTATCTTGCCTGTGCGCCAGGAACGTTCTACTTTGAAGACGCGCCGGAGCTCATCGCGTGCGCCGCGACGCATGGAAACACCCACGAGCCCGGGTATCCGCTGCTGACGCTGGCCGGGCGGCTGGCCATGCTGGCGCCCGTCGGGTGTCCCGCGTTCCGGTTCAATTTGATGATCGCAGTGTGCGGGGCGACCGCCGCTGTGCTGTTGGGCGTGGCGATGCGGCAGCTGGTCACCTTGGCAGGGCTACCGCAAGTGGGGTGGCCGGTCATATTGGCTGCCGCGTGCGGTTGGGGATTGTCTGATACTTTTTGGTGGCAAGCGGTGATCGGGGACAAGTACGCCGCGTGTTACCTCGGATTTGTTCTGCTAATTGTTCTGTCCCTGACGCCGGGGCGCAAGTGCCTGTTGACCTTGGGCCTCGGTACTGGGTTGGCAATATCGGCCCACTACTACGCGGCATTTGCCTTGCCGATGGTGGCATGCTCCGCTTGGATCTCCGGCCCGCCTCGACTCGCAGGCGCTGACGAACGGAGGAAAGGGCTTCGCGGAGTCATCCTCTGCTTGATCCTGGCAGCGCTGCCGCTCTCGACCCGGTTGCTCTATCCTCCTATTCGGGCAGCCGCACGGCCACAGATGAATTGGGGAAACCCCTCCACATTCGACGTGCTAGCAGGGACGCTGGCCGCCCGCCGGTACCACGGTGCCGCAGCTGAATCTGCACTGGCCAGCCGGCCGGGATTGCTCACGGAGCGCCTGACGATGTTCCGTCGCACAGTCTCAGCTGAATTGCCTTTGGCGCTTCTGCTTGGCCTGCCGATTGGGGCGTATATCCTCTTCGAGCGAATTCCTGTTGTCCTGTTGGGGCTCGCGGGAACCATCGCGTTCAATCTGATTTATGCCCTCAATTTTACCGAGAAGGTCGAACGGTGGTACGTACCCCTCTACGCGCCCCTAATTCTCGTGGCTTTGGTGGGGTGGATTGCCCTCATGCGGCGCCGGGCGCAATTATTGGCCATCCTTGCGGTAGCCCTGCTGGGGTGGCAGCTCTTGGTGGGTTTGCCGCGTAACGCACTTTCCAGGTTTTACGCGGCTCATGACCTCGGCCGCAACATCCTGGTCTCTCTGCCTCACGACTCCGTCTATTTGGGAGCATCTGATATCGACATGTTCCCACTCTGGGAAATGAAAAGTGTTGAACATGAACGCGATGATCTGGAGGTTGCCGATCTCGCGATATTTGTCGATGCACATCCGGCAAACAGTGCCGGCATTGATCATTTGAGCCGTCGGTTTGGACCTCTCTGGCAAGGGCCGCGCGGCTTGCGTGCAATCATGGTTCACCCCAGTAGGCCCGTCGTTATGGTCGCAAAGTCCGGATATCCGGCCGAGCTCATGCGACGTCTCGAGGATGTCCTCAAGGAGAGAGCCATGGGTCTCACCGCGCTCGTGGTTCCAGCCTGGGATCCGGAAGGCAGTCGACGTGAAACCGAGCGCGTGCTCCGTGCATATGTTTGGCGCGGGTTGCTATGCGACCGGGTGGGCGCACTCTTCAGCCCCGAACGAGGCAGGGATGAAATCGCGCGAGATGCCCTATTGAGTTACGCCAACAGCTTGGGGTCGATAGGAGTCATGTGTGCATACTTTCACAGAACAGATGAGGCGCTTTGGGCCTATGAACGATCACGAAAACTGATGGAGCCCATCGTAGGCTCGCTCCCCATCCCGAGTGGGTTGACAACCTCGGCGTTGAGGCTCGACGCTGAACGATCGGCAGTCGTATCGGGATGTTTGCGCTTGGCGGCCGCGATGGAAGCCAGGGGAATTGTGCACGAGGCAGCAACCTTGAGGGCCAGCGCAGCGTTCTTCGGACCGTGATGTGAAGCGCGTTCATACTGGCGGTCCACCGGCGACCTGGCCCGTGGCGGGGACCGCTCTGGCAAACCTGGGCCTCGCGGGGTGGGCCGCGTTCGTCGCTTCCGGACTCGGTCCGCAGGCGCAGGCGTGGAGGGACTGGCTGGGCGTCATCCGCCGCGGCATCGTGTTCGCCGGGCTCCCGCATCTGGCGGCGGCGTGCGCCGGGCATGCGGAAATGGTGGGTATTGCTGCCGCGGTGGCGTGCGCTTCCCTGCTCGCCGGCGGGCGGCTCGACGTCCTTCTGCCGATCAGGACGGAAACGGTTGTTGAGACGCTCGGCTGGCGGCTGGGATTCGGATGGGGCCTGCTTGGACTGGCCTTTTTCGGTCTCAGTCTGGCGGGCCTCTACTTCAAGGCGGTCCTGTGGACGATGATCGGGGGACTGGCCCTCGTCCAGGTCGTGCTGCTGGTGGGGCGGTTCCGCGGCGCGGCGGTGGAATCCTTCCGTCCTGCCCGAAGCTTCCTGGGGCCGTTCGTTCTGATCGGCACCCCGGGCCTCCTGGCCGCGGCGGTCGCGCTCGCCCCCTCGTATTACATTGACGTCTTCCAGTACCACTTCGCGGTGCCCGAGCACTTCCTGCGGCTGCACCGGTTCGGGGTCCACGGGACGAACGCGGGATTCCACCTCCTGCTGGCCGCCGAGCTGCTCAACGGGCCGGCCATCGCCGTGCACCGCGAAGCGGCGTGCGCGTGGATCGCGGTCCTCCCGCTCGGGGCGGCGCTCCTGGTCGTGGGGGCGTGGCTGGGGCGGCGGCACGGCGCGGCGACCGGGGGGCTCGCGGCGGGACTGGTCGCGGG
>CAYNUZ010000101.1:0-8323 GCA_964400385.1 uncultured bacterium
CCAGCCCGAGCGCCGCGGCGAACCCGGACGCGAGCCAGCCCGCCAGCAGGAGCCGCAGCAGGAGGAAGGCATCCCAGCGGCGCGGCGTCGGCCGGATCCACCGCGTCCACCAGCGGAGCGGCGAGGACACCACCCCCAGCGAGGTCGCCACCAGCGGCTCACCGCACCCGGTCAGCGGATTCCAGGTGCCCGGCTCGCCCCGCCGCACCTGGTCGTGGAGCAGAACGGCCAGGGGGTACTGGAGCCACGCGGTATCCATCGGGTCGAGCAGGAAGGGGGCGCCCGGGTTCGCCGCAAGCCGGGCCTCCGGCTCCAGGGTTCCGGGCAGGGCCGGCATGAACGTCTCCCGCCCCGCCACGACCGGCAGGAAGACCGCCCCAAGCACGCACGCGAGTCCCAGCGCGGCGACCGCGTGCCGGTTCAGAGGCGCTTCAGCTCCTCGGACGCCTCGTACAGGCGCTTCTTCTCGTCCGCCGTGAGCCCGCCCATCCCCTTTTTCGAGATTTTGTCGAGGAGCTCATCCACCTCGTCCTGGAGCCGGCGCTCGGTCTTTTTCGCCACGATGACGATCTTCATCTGCTTCTCCACCCGGCGGCGGCGGACCGCCTGCCGCGCCCCGTCCCACCAGTCGGGGGCGCGCAGGTACACGCCCGCGATCACCAGGCCGGCGAGATGGGCCACGTACCCCGCCCCCGGGTGGTCGAGGAGGAACAGCATCTGTACGCCGGCCAGGATCGCGACCAGCCACCGGGCCTGGAGCGTGAGCGGCAGGACGAGGAAGAGGAGCAGGGTGATCGGGCGGTACGGGTTGAACACGGCGAACGCCAGCATCACCCCGAACACCGCGCCCGAGGCGCCGATGATCGCCACCGGGCTCCCCCAGGCGAACGCCAGCGAGCACAGCCCGGCGCCGATCCCGCAGGCGGCGTACAGCCCGGCGAAATCCGCCGACCCCATCCGCCGCTCGACGTCCCCGCCGAAGACGAAGAGCGCCCACATGTTGAAGAGGAGGTGCCACACGCCGCCGTGCAGGAACATGTACGTGACCGGCTGCCACACCGCCCCCTGCGCGACGTGGGCGGGCACGAGCCCGAACCATTCGGTGAACCCGAAGAGGTGGTCGGCCAGGGACTGCAGGACGAACATGCCCACGTTCGCGATCAGGAGGATCCGGACCAGCGGGGTCAGGGGCCCGCCCAGCCCGAAGACCGGCGACCCGAACCGGGCCAGGTCGTGCGGCCGGTCGAACCCGCCGGTCACCGGCCCCCCGAACGGATGCGCGACAGGTTCCACCAGCCCGCCAGCGCGACCGCGAGCATGCCGGCGATCAGCAGCCCGGAATAGAAGGCCGAGCGCCAGCGGCGCCAGGTCGCGGAGCGGACGGGATCGGGTTCCATGGCCCTTCCAGTATCGTACGGATCGCCCGTTCCGGCGAAGCCGGTCCGGCCAAGTGTGCTACAGTGGCTCGGAACCCATGACACCCGTGCTGGAGCGGCCCGCCGCCGCCTCCTACTCCATGAAGCTCGTGAAACCCGTCCCGGGAAGCCTGGACGAGGTCTTTTCCGCGATCCAGGGCGAGGGCACCCGGGTCGGGGAACGCCACCTCTTCATCCGGATGGGTGGCTGCCCCTTCCGCTGCCAGTACTGCGACACCCCCTCGGGCCTGGTGCCCCAGACCCATTGCCGGGTCGAGACGCCGCCGTCGAGCCGCAAGTTCAAGCGCGTGCCCAACCCGGTCACCCCGGAGGCCCTCTTCACCATCGCCGGCTCATTCCTGGCCGGCGATACGGCGCACCGCGCCGTCGTGATCACGGGCGGCGAGCCGCTCTGGCAGGCGCCCTACCTCGTGTCGGCGCTGCCGCTCCTGCGCGAGTACGGCAAGAAGATCTACCTCGAGACGGCGGGCGCGCACCCGGCCGAGCTGCAGTCCATCCTGCCGTTCGTGGACGTGATCGCGATGGATATCAAGCCGCCCTCCTCGTCCGGCATGAAGCCGCTGTGGAGCGCCCACCGCGATTTCCTCCGGATCGGCCTGGCCAAGGAGATCCTCGTCAAGATCGTGGTCACCCGGAAGACGATCTCCCACGACCTCGAGCAGGTGCGGGACCTCGTCGCGGGCGTGGACAAGTCGGTGCCGGTGATCCTGCAGCCGGTGACCCCGTCGTGGAAGGTGAAGTTCCCGCCGACGATCGACCAGCTCCTGAACTGGCAGACCATGATGTCCGCCAAGCTGGACCAGGTGCGCATCATCCCGCAGGTGCACCGCGCCCTGGGGGATCACTGACCCCGTGCGCGCGGGCCTGACCGCCGCCTTCCTCCTCGCGGCCTGCGCGGCCGCCCCCCGCGCCTCCGTGTGCGCGGTGGCCCGGCCGATGGGCCCGTACCACGTCCCCCGCGGGTTCCAGGCCGAGATCGTTTCGATCGAATGCAGCGACGACTATCATCTCGCCGCCGACTTCATCCGGCGCCAGCGGCAGCCGCGCAAGCTGCCGGGCGTGATCTTCCTCCACGAGGGCGGGCGGGACCGGCACGCCTGGTATCCGCTCACGATCCAGTCCGCCGGACGCGGCATGGCGGTGCTGTCCGTGGACCTGCGCGGCCACGGCGAGAATCCCGGCCAGGTCGGCAACGCGTCAACGACCGCCACGGAACTCACCGACGCCGACTGGCAGAAGATGCTCGACGACGTGCGCAACGCGGTCGCGTTCCTCGCGATCAAGCCGGACGTGGACGGCGGCCACCTCGCGCTCGTGGGATCGGGCATCGGCGCCAATCTCGCCCTGCTGGCCGCCGCCCAGTCCTGGGCGGAGTCGGTGCAGTGCGTGATCGCGGTGTCGCCCGAGACCGCGGACCACGGCCTGGCGGCCCTCCCCGCGGCCGGGGCGATCGCCCGGGGAAAGCACGTGTACCTGGCCTCTGCCCAGGACGATCCGGCCTCCGACCCGCTGTGCACGGCGCTGCTGCCCGCGCTCAAGGCGCAGAAGGAGTGGTTCCATCCCGACCACGGCGGCCACGGCGTGCGCCTGCTGGGCCAGGGCCTCTTCCAGAAGATCCCGGTCTGGCTGTACGCCTCGGTCATCCAGCCCTCGCAGGCCGAGCAGCCGCTCCCGTCCGCGCCCGGCCGCAAGGCGCGCTGACGTGCGGCCCCGCCGGTGTCCCGCCCCGTCCATGCTGCGCGGCGACGCGCGGCGGGGCGGCTGACCCGCCATGCAGATCAGCGTGATCGGCGCGGGCTATGTCGGGCTGGTGACCAGCGCGTGTTTCGCCGACCTCGGGCACACGGTCATCTGCATGGACATCGACAAGCGGCGGGTGGCGGGGCTCAATCGCGGCAAGGTCCCGATCTTCGAGCCGGGCCTGGACGAGCTGATCAAGCGGAACCGCGCGCAGCGCCGGCTCTCGTTCACCGCCGACTACGCCCAGGCCATCCGGCACGGCCGGGTCCTCTTCATCGCGGTCGGCACGCCCCCGAAGGAGAACGGGGAGGCGGACCTCTCGTACGTCGAGACGGTGGCGCGCGAGATCGGCAAGCGCCTCAACGGCGAGAAGGTCATCGTGAACAAGAGCACGGTGCCCGTCGGGATGGGCGACCTGGTCGCGTCCATCATCCGCGAGCAGGCCGGGTCGCGCCACAAGTTCGCCGTGGCCTCCAACCCGGAGTTCCTCCGCGAGGGCAGCGCGGTGCACGACTTCATGAACCCGGACCGCGTGGTGATCGGCGCCCAGGACCCGAAGGCCGCCGAGACCGTGGCGCAGCTCTTCCGGCCGCTGAACAACGCGAAGATCATCGTGACCGACACGCGCAGCGCCGAGATGATCAAGTACGCGTCGAACGCCTTCCTGGCCGCCAAGATCTCCTTCATCAACGAGGTGGCGACCCTGTGCGACCGGGTCGGGGCGGACGTGGACGAGGTGGCCAAGGGCATGGGCAGCGACAAGCGGATCGGCGCGGCCTTCCTCCAGGCCGGCGCGGGATACGGGGGGTCGTGCTTCCCCAAGGACACCCTGGCCCTGATGCACGTGGCCCAGCGCGAGGGGCTGGAGATGAAGATGCTGCGCGCCACCGTCAACGTGAACGCCGAGCAGAAGAAGCGTATCATCGAGAAGGTCAAGGACGCCGTCGGGCCGCTCGAGGGGCGCCTGATCGCGGTCTGGGGCCTGGCCTTCAAGGCCAACACGGACGACATGCGCGACGCGGTGTCGGTGGACGTGATCCGCGGGCTGCTGGCCTCCGGCGCCCGGGTCCGCGCCTACGACCCGGCCGCGATGGAGCGGGCCCGGCGGGAGCTGCGCGGGATCACCTACGCGAAGGACCCGTACGACGCCGTGCGCGGCGCGGACGGGCTGCTGATCCTGACCGAATGGAACCAGTTCAAGGAGGCGGATTTGAAGCGCGTGAAATCGCTGCTGGCCCGGCCCGTGATCGTGGACGGTCGCAACCTGTGCGACCTCAAGACCGTGCGCGCCCTGGGCTTCACCTACCGGGGCGTGGGGCGGTCGGCATGAAGGGCGTCATCCTCGCCGGCGGCCTCGGCACGCGGATGCATCCGCTGACCCGCATCACCAACAAGCACCTGCTCCCGGTCGTGGACAAGCCCATGATCTACTACCCGATCCAGGCACTCGTGAACGCCGGCATCAAGGACATCATGATCGTCACCGGCGGGCCGTGGGCCGGCGAGTTCCTGCGGCTGCTGCGCAACGGCAAGGAGTTCGGGCTGACGGGCATCTCGTACGCCTACCAGGAGGGCGAGGGCGGGATCGCCGACGCGCTCAAGCTGACCGAGCACTTCGTCGGCGACGACCAGCTCTGCGTGGTCCTCGGGGACAACATCCTGGGCGGCAGCATCAACCGCGCCGTGGCGGGATTCAGGAAGCAGAAGCGCGGCGCGAAGATCCTGCTGAAGGAGGTCTCCGATCCGCAGCACTACGGCTGCCCGGAGCTCAAGGGGGGCAAGATCGTTTCCATCGTGGAAAAGCCGAAGAAGCCGAAGAGCTCGTATGCGGTGATCGGGATCTACCTGTATGATTCCGGCGTGTTCAAGATCGCCCGCACCCTCAAGCCCTCGGCCCGCGGCGAGCTGGAGATCACGGACGTGAACAACGCCTACGTGCGGGCCCGCACCATGACCTACGACATCCTGGACGGCTGGTGGGGCGACGCCGGGGAGTCCATTGACGCGTACCTGCGGGTCAACAAGATGGTCGCCGAATACGGCGCGAACAAGACGTCATGAAGAAGCTGATCCACGGCGCCTCGATCACCCCCCTGCGCGTCATGCCCGACGAGCGCGGCCGGCTGATGGAGATCCTGCGCAACGACTCGCCCATCTTCAAGAAGTTCGGCCAGGCCTACCTCACGACCGCCTATCCGGGCGTGGTGAAGGCCTGGCACTACCACAAGAAGCAGACGGACCACTTCTGCGTGGTCCGCGGGATGGCCAAGGTCGTGATGTACGACGGCCGCAAGGACTCGCCCACCTACAAGATGGTGAACGAGTTCTTCATCGGGGAGCTGAACCCCGCGCTGGTCGTGATCCCCAACCTGGTGATGCACGGCTACAAGGCCATCGGCACGGAGGAGGTCTACCTCCTCAACATGCCCACCGAGGTCTACAACTACCAGGAACCGGACGAGCTCCGGATGCCCGCCCACACCAAGAAGATCCCCTACGACTGGAGCCGCAAGGACGGCTGACGACGGCGTTGCCGGGGTCGCCCTGAACCTCGACAACTTGACCGTACCCTGGATGCTGCATCCGGGCTTCGCCTCCCCTCGACCTCAGGCCCGGCACACGCCTCACCCAACCGGCCCGGGACCGAATCCTTCGCCCACCCCGTGACAAACGCACGAAATCACCTCTTGTCAGGTCAACCATACAAGCCAACGATGAGGCATGAAGGTTCGGGATGTCATCCGGATACTCCGCAATGACGGATGGTTCCTCGTGGCGTTCGTCGGAAGCCACCGCCAGTTCAAGCACGCGGTAAAATCAGGCCGGGTGACGGTGGCGGGCCACCCGGGCGACGACCTGACGCCCGCGACGCTGAACAGTGTCCTGAAACAGGCAGGCTTGAAGAGAGAGGATGGGGAGGGCCGGTAACATGCGGCAGCGATACCTGATCGTGATCGAAAAGACGCGGCAGAACTACTCGGCCTATTCGCCCGACCTCCCGGGGTGCGTCGCCACCGGGAAAACCCGCGGGGAAACCGAGTCCCGGATGCGCGCCGCGATCGCCCTCCACCTGCGCGGCATGAAGGAGGACGGGCTCCCGATTCCAAAAGCTGAAGCCACCGCGGAGTTTGTCACGATCCGCTGACGCGAAGCTCCCCGGCAGAAGGGTGAGCACACTGATACGATAGACCTTCATGAGAATTCTGGTCGGCGGCGGGGCGGGGTTCATCGGCGGGCACTTCACGGAAGCCGCCGCCAAGGCGTGGCCTACGGCCCGCATCACCGTGCTGGACAACCTGACCTATGCGGGGGTCCTCGAGAACCTGGCCTCGCTCAAGCGCAACCCCCGGTTCCGGTTCGTGAAGGGCGACATCGCCGACGCGACACTGGTCGGGAAGCTCCTCAAGGAGACCGACCTCCTCATGAACTTCGCGGCCGAGACCCATGTGGACCGGTCGCTGCTGGAGGCCGGGGCCTTCCTCAAGACCGGCGCGATGGGCACCTTCGCGCTGGTGGACACGGCCCGGCGGCTGGGCACCGTGAAAAAGCTCGTGCTCATGTCCACCGACGAGGTGTACGGGTCGGTGGCCACCGGGTTGATGAGCGAGACCTCCCCGCTCGCCCCGTCCAGCCCGTACTCTGCGGCCAAGGCGGCCGGCGACCTGCTGGCGCTCTCGTACGCCCGGTCGTTCAAGCTCCCCGTCGTCATCCCCCGCGGCTGCAACATCTACGGGCCGCGCCAGTTTCCCGAGAAGGCCGTCCCGGTCTTCACCATCAACGCGCTGCGCGACCAGCCGCTGCCGGTCTACGGGGACGGGAAGCAGGAGCGGGAATGGATGCACGTGGCCGACGCGGTGCGTGCCCTGCTGCTCCTCTGCCGACGGGGCAAGCCCGGCGAGATCTACAACGTCGGCACCGGCCTGTGGCGCACCAATATCACGGTCGTGAAGCGCATCCTCGCCCGGCTGGGCAAGCCGGAGTCCCTCATCCGGTACGTCACCGACCGGCCGGGCCACGACCGGCGGTACGCGATCAAGGCGTCGAAGATCCATGCCCTGGGCTGGACACCGCGGGTCCGGTTCGAGGACGGCCTGGACCGGACGGTGGACTGGTACCGCGACCACGCCGCGTGGTGGCGGCCGCTGCGCGAGCGCACCCGCGGGTACCTCGCCACGCAGTATGCCGCGCGGCTGCGGACGGGGCGCCGGGCCTGATGGCCGCCCCGCGCTCGATCCTCGTGCTCGGCGGGACCGGGATGCTCGGCCAGTCCCTCGCCGCCGCGATCCGGACGTTTCCCGAGGTCCGGTACGTGGGGCTGAACCACCACGAGGCGGACATCACCGAGCGCCGGTCGGTGGACAACGCCATCCGCAAATACGACGCGCAGACGGTCATCAACTGCGCGGCGATGACCGACGTCGACGGCTGCGAGCGCGACCCCATGCTGGCGGCCGCGGTGAACGCCGAGGGGACGCGCAACGTCGCGGCGGCGTGCGCCCAGGCCAAGATCCTCCTCGTCCACGTGAGCACGGATTTCGTGTTCGACGGCCGCGCCACCTCCCCGTACACCGAATGGGACGAGCCGGCGCCCCTCTCGGTCTACGGCTCCACCAAGCTGGAGGGCGAACGCCACATCCGGCTCATGTCCCCCAAGTACCTCATCGTGCGCACCGCCTGGACCTTCGGGCCCGGCCGGCCGAACTTCATCACGAAGGTGATCGACCGCGCGCGGAAGGACGGGCGGCTGGAGATCGTGGCGCAGACCGGGTCGCCGACCGCGACGGCCGACCTGGCCCGGGGCATGCTCGCCCTGCTGTTCGCGAACGCGCACGGGGTCTTCCACGTGACGAACGCCGGGGCATGCACCCGCGCCGACCTCGCGAAGGCGGCGCTGGACGCGGCCGGCCTGGGCGCGGTCCCGGTCGTCGAGAAGCCGGCGGACGCCGCGGTGCCGGCCGGGATCGCCCCGCGGCCGGCCTACAGCGTGCTGGACACCTCGATGTTCACCGAGAAGACCGGCATGACCCTGCCGCCGTGGCAGGACGCCGTCCGCGCCTTCGTGACCACCCTCGCGGAACCCGCCGCTTGAAGGCCGCCCCCCGCTCCTTCGACCGGGCTCAGGACCGGCGCTGGTGAGCCGCGCAACC
>CAYNUZ010000102.1:0-8205 GCA_964400385.1 uncultured bacterium
GGGTGGGCCTGCTTCGCCTGCGCGCCGGCCGCCGCGGCCCGGCCCGCGAGGCGCTGCGGGAGGCCATCCGGCTTGGGCGTGGCATGGCCGCCGTCCACAACGGGTTGGGGATCGCCGCTGCGCAGGAGGGCCGGCTCGACCCGGCCATGGCCGAATTCCGGCAGGCGCTGGCGCAGGATCCGGGGTTTACGAACGCGCGCAAGAACCTCGTGCTCTGCCTGCGCAGCCGGGGCCGGACGGGCGAGGGGGTGGCCCTGCTGCAGGAGGGGCTCGCCCGGGATCCCGGGTCGGCGGAGCTGCGCGAAGCCTGGCAACAACTCACGCATCCGGGGCCTTGAGCCCCACCCCGGTCCTGTGATATGAATAATGCCTTCCCGATGACCACCGACACCGAGTACGCGATCATCAAGGCCAGCGGCAGCCAGTTCAAGGCGGTCGCGGGCGCGACCCTGCGCGTGGACCGGCTCGCAGGCGAGCCCGGGGCCGAGGTCACCTTCCCCAACGTCCTCCTCTTCGCCTCCGGCGAGAAGGTCGAGGTGGGGAAGCCGTTCGTGGCCGGCGCCAAGGTCGTCGGCCAGATCGTCCGGCACGGGAGGGGCAAGAAGCTCCGCGTGTACCACTACAAGAAGAAGAAGGGGTACCAGCGGACGGTCGGCCACCGGTCGAACTACAGCTGGGTCAAGGTCACCAGCGTCTCGCGCGGCTGAGGAGCACACACCATGGCGGGCAAGAAGGGTCAGGGCAGTACCGAAAACGGGCGCGACAGTCCCGGGCAGGCGCTCGGGATCAAGCGGTTCGGCGGCGAGCTCGTCACCGCCGGGTCCATCATCGCGCGGCAGCGGGGCACGAAGTGGCACCCCGGGCTCAACGTCGGCATGGCCAAGGACGATTCCATCTACGCGCTGGTGGACGGGAACGTGAAGTTCGGGAAGTCCCGCGGCCGCGTGACGATCTCCATTCTCCCCATCAAGACCTGAAGCCGGACCCGTGGAGGTCCATCAGCACGACATCCTGATCATCGGCGGCGGCGGGGCCGGATTGCGCGCCGCCATCGCCGCGGCGGAAACCAACCCGAAGCTCTCGATCGCGCTCGTCTCCAAGGTCTATCCCATGCGCAGCCACACCGTCTCCGCCGAGGGCGGGGCGGCGGCCTGCCTGCGCGAGTACGACTCGCTGGAGCTGCACGGGTACGACACGGTCAAGGGTTCCGACTTCCTCGCCGACCAGGACGCGGTCGAGCAGTTCGTGGCCGAGGCGCCGCGGGAGATCATCCAGCTCGAGCACTGGGGCTGCCCGTGGAGCCGCGAGGCGGACGGCCGCGTCGCGGTGCGCGCGTTCGGCGGCATGAGCGTGAAGCGCACGGTCTACGCCTCCGACAAGGTCGGGTTCCACATGCTGCACGCCCTCTTCCAGACCAGCATGAAGTACCCCTCGATCGTCCGGTACGACGAGTACTACGCCACCCGGCTGATCGTGGACGACGGGAAGACCGCCGGGGTGGCCGCGCTCGACATCCGGTCCGGCGCCATGCACGCGTTCGCCGCCAAGTCGGTGATCCTCGCGACCGGGGGCGCGGGCCGCGTCTTCGCGTTCACGACGAACGGGTTCATCAAGACGGGCGACGGCATGGCGCTGGCGTACCGCGCCGGCGTGCCGCTCAAGGACATGGAATTCGTCCAGTACCACCCGACCGGCCTGCCCGGCACCGGCATCCTCATCACCGAGGCGGCGCGCGGCGAAGGCGGGTACCTCCTGAACGCGAAGGGCGAGCGGTTCATGTCCCGGTACGCGGCCACCAAGATGGAGCTGGCGCCGCGGGACATCACCTCGCGCGCCATGATGAAGGAGATCGACGCCGGCAACGCCTTTGACGGGCGGTACGGGAAGCACTTCCACCTCGACCTGCGCCACCTGGGCGAGGAGGCGATCAACAAGAAGCTGCCGTTTGTCCGCGAGCTGGCGAGCAAGTACGTCGGGATCGACCCCGTCCACGAGCCGATCCCGGTCCGCCCGGTGGTCCACTACTCGATGGGCGGGGTCCACACCGACCTGCATGCGGCCACGCCGCTGGCGGGGCTGTTCGCGGCGGGCGAGTGCGCGTGCGTCTCGATGAACGGTGCGAACCGGCTGGGCTCCAACTCGCTGACCGAGTGCCTGGTCTTCGGCGCCCGCGCCGGGGCCGGGGCGGCGCAGCACGCCACGCAGGGGCCCGCGCTCAACCTCAGCCTGATCGAGGCGCAGGCCACGGACGAGGCCCGGACGATCGAGGAGCGCTGGATCAAGCGGGACACCGGCAAGGAGCGCGTGGCGGACATCCGCGGCGAGATGCAGGCGGCCATGGAGCGCGGCTGCGGCGTGTACCGCACGGAATCCACGATGAAGACCTGCGTGTCCGAGATCGCCGCGCTGCGCGAGCGGTACCAGCAGGTGAAGCTCGACGACCGGCACCGGACGTTCAATACCGACCTGATCGGCGCGCTGGAGCTGGGGTGCATGCTGGACGTGGCGGCCACGATCGTGGCCGGCGCGCTGAACCGGCAGGAGTCCCGCGGCTCGCACACCCGCACCGACTTCCCGGCGCGCGATGACGCGAAGTTCATGAAGCACACGATGGCGCACTGGACGCCGCGCGGACCCGCGCTGGACTATTCCCCCGTGGCGGTCACCAAGTGGCAGCCCGAAGAGAGGAAATACTGATGGCGGACGAGAAAACCATCACGCTGACCGTGACGCGGTTCGATCCGGAGGTGGATGCCGCGCCGCGCGAGCAGGCGTACACCATCCCGTACCGCGACGACATGGTGGTCCTGGACGCCCTGAACTACATCAAGGAGCACGTGGACGGGTCGGTGACCTTCCGGTGGTCCTGCCGCATGGGCGTGTGCGGAAGCTGCGGGATGAACGTCAACGGCACCCCCAAGCTCACGTGCGCGACCTTCTGCAAGGAGTACACGACGCCCTCGATCCGCGTCGAGCCGCTGGCCAATTTCCCGGTGGTGCGTGACCTGGTCGTGGACATGTCCGACTTCATGGGCAAGCTCAAGGCCGTCCAGCCGTGGCTGATCCGCAAGGACGAGCAGCCGCTCGCACAGGGCGAGTACCGGCAGTCGCCGGACGAGCTGGAGCGGTTCCGGCAGTACTCCATGTGCATCAACTGCATGCTCTGTTACGCCGCGTGCCCGGTGTACGCCCTCAGCCCCGCCTTCGTGGGACCGGCGGCGCTGGCGCTGGCCCGCCGGTACAACCTGGATTCGCGCGACCAGGGCGAGGCCGACCGGCACGACCTCGTCGCGTCCGAGGAGGGCATCTGGGAGTGCACGTTCGTGGGCGAGTGCACCGTGGTCTGCCCCAAGCACGTGGATCCCGCGGCCGCGATCCAGCAGGCCAAGGTGGACACGGTCACCAAGTATTGGAAGAACATCCTGATGCCGTGGATGAATAAGCCCGCCCCGGCGGGAGCCAAGAGCTGATGGCGACCTTGACGCGCACCGCCCCGTACCGGATCAAGCCGACGTGGTGGCTGTCCAACCTGCACTACTTCATCTTCATGATGCGCGAGCTGTCCGCGGTCTTCATCGCGCTCTTCCTCTTCCAGTTCATGCAGATTCCCGGCCACCTGGCCGACCACGGCGCGATGTGGGGCGAGTGCCGGGAGTGGTTCCTGAAGCCCGGCGTGATCGCCTTCAACAGCGTCGCGCTGGTCTTCGCGGTGCTCCACACCGTCACCTTCTTCCAGGCGGGCGCGGTGATCATGCCGCTGAAGATCGGGGGCAAGAAAGTGCCGACGGCGGCGCTGGTGGCCGGCAACCTGGGGGCATGGCTTGGATTTTCCGCGATCCTGGTCTTCCTGCTGCTGCGATTCTGATGAACGGCCACCACCACCCCAGCAAGTCCGAGCCGTTCTTCTGGTCGCTGTTCAGCGCCGGCGGCGTGGTCGCGGCCTTCACGGCCCCGGTCCTGATCCTGGTGTTCGGAATCCTGGGCCCGCTCGGGGTGCTGCCGCCGGAGGCCACCTCGCAGGAACACCTCACCGCGCTGCTGGGATACCTCCCGGTCCGGCTCTTCGTCCTCGTCGTGATCGCGCTCCCGCTCTTCCACTGGGCCCACCGCTTCCGGTTCGTCCTGTACGACCTCGGCATCCATGGCGGCCGGACGGCGATCGCCACCCTGTGCTACGGAACCGCCCTGGCCGGCTCGCTCTATTCCGCCTGGCTCCTGATCCTCCCGCACTAGCTCGAAGACTCGCTGGCACAGTGGAGAATAATCATTGACAGTCATCGCCGCCTTCGGCGGCGCTTGTGCTGATTCCCCCGACACCGCCGGCCGGGGCGGGGTTGTGCGCCTCCTGCCTCCACCGGAAGGTCATTACCAGCGGCAAGGGCTCGCGGTTCGTCTACTGCCTGCTTTCCGAAACGAATCCCTCGTTCAGGAAGTACCCGGCGCTGCCGGTGCTCCGGTGCGACGGGCACGAACCGGGAACTCCGGGGACGGGGGTATAATTCTCCTAGAGAGCCAGACGTACAGGAGGTGATGTCTATGGAACAACCGAAGATCATCGCGTGGATGAAGCCGTCGTGCGGCTGGAGCATGGGCGTGCGCGCCGTGTTCAAGAAGTACGGGTTGGCCTACGAGGACCGGGACATCATCAACGTGCGGGCGAACTACGAGGAGATGGTGAAGGTCTCGGGCCAGCCGCTCCAGCCCACGCTGTCCATCGGCGGGAAGATCCTGGCCGACGTGTCCGGCGACGAGGTCGAGAACTACCTCGTCGCGCAGGGCATCGTCCAGAAGAGCGCGGCGCCCGCGGAGGTTCCGACCGACGCGGCGTGTGCGACGCATGATCCCGACCCGGCGACCCTGATCCAGATCGGCGGCAACAACTGACACGATCGCGTTGACCTGCGGTTGAACGGGCGCGGCTTCGGCCGCGCCCGTGCTGTTTCAGGTCCCGGCGTGCCGGGCCAGGCCCCAGGCGATCACGCGCCGGACGCGCCGGTCCGTTTCCCGCGTCAGCGCCGCGCGCAGGGCCCGGCGCACCCGGATGCTCGGGGGTTGGGTGCCCAGCAGGTGGAGCGCCACGCGGCGGACCCGCAGGACCGGATCGCGCCGCGCGACCCGGCCGAGCAGGCCCACGACATCGACGGCCAGCGGCCCCGTCTTGCACCGCTGGCAGCCGAGCGCGTGCGCGGCGAGCCGGCGCACGCGGGAGGAGGGGTCCGCAAGAGCCCGGACGAGCGCCGGCGCCTCCCGCCGCGTCGCACGGTGGTCGAGCCGCTCCAGGGCTGCCATCCGTACCTGCCACCGGCCGTCGCGCAATCCTGCCGTCGGGTGGGCGGAGGTCATGGCTCCATTAGCGGAGGGAACTGGTGTCGGGTCAACCGGGCCGGCCCGGGGGGAGGTCTATAGTGGAGGCATGCAGACGGATTTCCACCCCCTGATCGCCCGGTGGTTCGCGGAGCGGTTCGGGCCGCCCACGCCGCCGCAGGCGCAGGGATGGCCGGCCATCCGGTCGGGCCGGGACACCCTGCTCGCCGCGCCCACGGGAAGCGGCAAGACGCTCGCGGCCTTCCTCTGGACGCTGGACGGGCTGGTCCGGGCGGCGCTGGATGGGGACCTGGAGGACGAACTGCATACGGTCTATGTGTCCCCGCTCAAGGCGCTCGGGAACGACATCCAGAAGAACCTCGCCGGGCCGTTGGCGGAGCTGACCGCGCTGGAGCCCCGGTGCGCGGCGATCCGGACCGCGGTCCGCTCCGGGGATACTCCCGCCAGGGATCGCGTGGCGATGGTGAAGAAGCCGCCGCACATCCTGATCACGACGCCCGAATCCCTCTATATCCTCCTGACGTCGGAGAGAGGCCGGAAGATGCTGAAGACGGCCCGGACGGTGATCGTGGACGAGATCCACGCGGTGGCCGGCGACAAGCGCGGCGCGCATCTCGGGCTCTCGCTGGAGCGGCTGGACCGCGTGGCGGGAAGGCGTCTGCAACGCATCGGATTGTCGGCAACCCAGAAACCCATTGAGGCGATCGCTCGTCTGCTGACCGGATCCGGGCGGAGCGATTGCGCGATCGTGGACGTCGGCCACCGCCGTGAGATGGACCTCTCGATCTGGGTGCCGGACCAGCCGCTGGGGCCGATCGCCACCCACGAACTCTGGGACGAGGTCTACGAAAAGCTGGCCGACGAGGTGAAGCGGCACCGCACGACGCTGGTCTTCGTGAACACGCGGGCGGTGGCCGAGAAGGTCGCGCACCGGCTGACGGCGCGGCTGGGCGAAGGCAAGGTGGCCGCGCACCACGGGAGCCTGTCGAAAGCCACCCGCCTGTCGGCCGAGCAGCGGTTCAAGTCCGGCGAGCTGCCCGTGGTCGTGGCGACGGCCTCGCTGGAGCTGGGCATTGATGTCGGCACGGTGGACCTGGTCTGCCACCTCGGGGCGCCCCGGTGGCTGGCGGCGCTGCTCCAGCGGGTCGGCCGGGCCGGCCACTGGCTGGGCGCGATCCCGAAGGGCATCATCTTCCCCCTGACCCGCGACGAACTCGTGCAGAGCGCCGCCGCCGTGCGGGCGATCCGCGCCGGGGCGCTCGACCGGGTCGTGATGGCGATCCAGCCGCTCGACATCCTGGCCCAGCAGATGGTGGCCGAGGCCGCGGCGGAGGAGATCGGGGAGGAGAAACTGTTCGCTCTGGTCCGCCGCGCCGACCACTACCGGGATCTCTCCCGGCCGGTCTTCGACGAACTCCTCGCGATGCTGGCCGAGGGGATCAGCACCCGCCGCGGCCGCCGGTCGGCGTGGCTCCACCACGACCGGGTGAACGGCGTCGTCAAGGGGCGGCGCGGCGCCCGGCTGGCGGCCATCACCGGCGGCGGGGCGATCCCCGATATCGGCGACTACGACGTGGTGGAGGAGCCGACCGAGACGTTCGTGGGCCGGATCAACGAGGACTTCGCCATCGAGAGCCAGGCCGGGGACATCTTCACGCTGGGCAACCGGTCGTGGCGCATCCGCCGGATCGAGAAGGGCCGGGTGCGGGTCGAGGATGCGCAGGGGCAGCCGGCCACGATCCCGTTCTGGCTGGGCGAGGCGCCGGCCCGCTCCCGGGAGATGTCGGAGGCCGTCTCCGGCTTCCGGCGGGAGGTGGGGGACCGCCTGCCCGAACCGCTGCGCGCGTCCGCCTGGATCGGGGCCGAGACGGGGCTGCCGGAGGCCGGAGCCGGCCAGATCGTGGCGTACCTGGCGGAGGCGCGCGCGGCGCTGGGCGTGATCCCGGCGCAGGAGGAGATCGTCGCGGAGCGGTTCTTCGACGAGGGCGGCGGCACCCAGCTCGTGATCCACGCGCCGTTCGGCGCGCGCATCATGCGGGCGTGGGGGCTGGCGCTGCGGAAGCGGTTCTGCCTGACCTTCGACTTCGAGCTGCAGGCCGCCGCCACCGACGACGGCCTGATCCTGTCGCTGGGGGCGCAGCACAGCTTCCCGCTGGAGTCCGTCTTCAAGTTCGTGCGCACCGCAACCGCCCGGGAGGACCTCTGTCAGGCGCTGCTGGCCGCGCCGATGTTCGGCAACCGGTGGCGGTGGAACATCACCCGGTCGCTGGCCCTCCTGCGGTCGAACGGCGGCAGGAAGGTGCCGATCGCGCTCCAGCGGATGCGCGCCGAGGACCTGCTCGCGGCCGTCTTCCCCGAGCAACTCGGCTGCCAGGACAACCACTCCGGCCCGACCGTGATCCCGGACCACCCGCTGGTCCGGGAAACGGTCGAGAACTGCCTGCATGAGGCGATGGACCTGGAGGGGCTGCTGGAGGTCGTGGGCCGGATCGAGCGGGGCGAAATCGCCACCCGCGCGGTCGAGTCGCCGTCCCCCTCGCCGCTCTCGCACGAGATCCTGAACGCCCGCCCGTACGCCTTCCTGGACGATGCGCCGCTGGAGGAGCGCCGGGCGCGCGCGGTCTCGCTGCGGCGGATCGTGCCGGAGGCCGAGCCGGGCATGTCCCGGCTCGATCCGGCGGCCATCGCGGCGGTGCGGCAGGAGGCGTGGCCGGACGTGCGGGACGCCGACGAGCTGCACGATCTCCTGCTCGGGCTGGGGTGGCTGCCCGAAGCGGATGCGGCCGGGTGGACGGAGCACGCGGCCGCGCTGGTAGGCGCGGGCCGGTCAGGCTGGGCGGTGTGGACGGTGGCGGACGGCGGATCCCGGCGCGGGCAACG
>CAYNUZ010000103.1:0-6879 GCA_964400385.1 uncultured bacterium
CGGCCGGCGTCCTGGGGTCCGCGGCCGCGGCCCGGGCGTTCGGCGTCCGGTTCACGCTCGTGCGTGCGCGCGGCCGGATCACGGCCGTCGTCCCGGCCTGAGCCGGACGCCCCTATATAAGGAACACCGGCGCCGGGGAGGGTTTTGACTCACCCGGGCGATTCAAGGATACTGAGTCGGTTCTGACGACGGACTGATCACACTTCCAGGAGGGTTCCATGGCCAAGGCGAAATACATCTATTTCTTCGGGGACGGCAAGGCGGACGGGCACGGCCAGATGAAGGACCTGCTCGGCGGCAAGGGCGCGGGGCTCGCGGAGATGTCCCGGTCGGGCGTGCCCGTGCCGCAGGGCTTCACCGTCACCACCGAGGTCTGCCGCCTCTACTACAAGAGCGGCAAGAAGTTCCCCGCCGTGGCCGCGGCGGAGTTCAAGGCCGGCGTCGCGCGGCTGGAGAAGATGACGGGCAAGAAGCTGGGCGACCAGAAGAAGCCGCTCCTGGTGTCCGTCCGGTCCGGCGCCAAGTTCTCGATGCCGGGCATGATGGACACGATCCTGAACCTGGGGCTCAACGACCAGACGGTCAAGGGGCTCATCCAGGAGTCCGGCAACCCGCGCTGGGCGTACGACTGCTACCGCCGGTTCGTCCAGATGTTCGGCGCGACGGCGATGGACTTCGAGAAGACGGACTTCGAGCACATCCTCGAGGCGAAGAAGAAGGCGCTCAAGGCGAAGACCGACGCGGACCTGCCGGCCGAGGCGCTGCAGGAGCTGGTGGGCCGGTTCAAGTCGTTCATCAAGAGCAAGACCGGCAAGCCCTTCCCCGAGGAGCCGTTCGAGCAGCTCCAGATGGCGCGCGACGCCGTGTTCCGGTCGTGGATGAACGACCGGGCCATCTACTACCGCAAGCAGAACGACATCCCGCACGACATCGGGACAGCCGTCAATGTCCAGAGCATGGTGTTCGGGAACACGGGCAACGACTCGGGCACGGGCGTGGGCTTCACCCGCAACCCGTCCACCGGGGAAAAGGTGTTCTACGGCGAGTACCTGCTCAACGCGCAGGGCGAGGACGTCGTGGCGGGCATCCGCACGCCGGTCCACATCTCGCACCTGGCCAAGGACCTCCCGGAGGCCGCGAAGCAGCTCAAGGAGATCACGACCAAGCTCGAGAAGCACTACCGCGACATCCAGGACTTCGAGTTCACCATCGAGCACAAGAAGCTGTACATGCTCCAGACGCGGACCGGCAAGCGCACGGCGCAGGCGGCCGTCAAGATCGCGGTGGACATGGTGGGCGAGAAGCTGATCACGAAGCAGGAAGCGGTGATGCGCGTGGATCCGTCGCAGGTCGAGCAGCTCCTGCACCCCGTGTTCGATCCCAAGGCGCAGAAGAAGGTCATCGCGAAGGGGCTGCCGGCCTCGCCGGGCGCGGCCACGGGGATGGCCGTGTTCACCGCGGATACCGCGGCGGAGTGGGCCAAGGACGGGAAGGCGACGATCCTGGTGCGGCCGGAGACGACGCCCGACGACATTCACGGCATGGACGCGGCCAAGGGGATCCTGACCGCGCGCGGCGGCATGACCAGCCACGCGGCCGTGGTCGCGCGGGGCATGGGCAAGTGCTGCGTGGCGGGGTGCGAAACCGTGCGGGTGGACGTGGAAGGCAAGACGCTCACCGCCGGCGACGTGAAGGTGAAGGAGGGCGAGTGGATCTCGCTGGACGGGTCCACCGGCCAGGTGATCCTGGGCAAGGTGGCCACCATCGAGGCCACCCTGTCGGGCGAGTTCGGGACGTTCATGAAGTGGGCGGACGAGTTCCGGAAGATCGGGGTGCGCGCCAACGCGGACATCCCGCGGGACGCGAAGGTGGCGCGGTCGTACGGCGCCGAGGGCATCGGGCTGTGCCGCACCGAGCACATGTTCTTCGCCGAGGACCGGCTGCCGAAGATGGTCGAGATGATCATGGCGCACGACGAGGCCGCCCGCCGCCGGGCGCTCGACAAGCTCCTCCCGTTCCAGCGGGCGGACTTCAAGGGGCTGCTCAAGGAGATGGCGCCGCACCCGGTGACCATCCGGTTCCTCGACCCCCCGCTGCACGAGTTCCTCCCCAAGCGCGAGGAGCTGATGGTGGACGTCGCGGTGCTCGAGGAGACCGACAAGGACCCGGGGGAGCTCAAGGAGCTCAAGAAGATCCTGGCCCGCGTGCAGGAGCTGCACGAGTTCAACCCGATGCTGGGGTTGCGCGGCTGCCGGCTGGGGATCCTCTATCCCGAGATCACGGAGATGCAGACGCGCGCCGTGTTCGAGGCCGCCTGCGAGCTGGCGAAGGAGGGCGTGAAGACGGTGCCGGAGATCATGATCCCGCTCGTCGGGTTCCCCGGGGAGCTCAAGCACCAGGCCGAGATCGTCCACCGCGTGGCGGCCGCCGTCATGAAGGAGCGGAAGACGAAGATCGAGTACCTGGTGGGCACGATGATCGAGGTGCCGCGGGCGGCGGTGCAGGCCGACGAGATCGCGAAGACCGCCGATTTCTTCTCGTTCGGCACCAACGACCTCACCCAGACGACGCTCGGGTTCTCCCGGGACGACGCGGGCAAGATCATCGCCACCTACATCGAGCGCGGGCTCTTCGAGAAGGACCCGTTTGCGACGCTCGACCAGAGCGGCGTGGGCGCGCTGATCAAGATCGGGATCGCGGGCGGCCGGAAGACCAAGCCCAAGCTCAAGATCGGGATCTGTGGCGAGCACGGCGGGGACCCGGCCTCGGTGAAGTTCTGCGCGCACAGCGGCATGAACTACGTCTCGTGCTCGCCGTACCGGGTGCCCGTGGCCCGGCTGGCGGCGGCGCAGGCGGCCCTGGGCGCGAGCGCGTACACCAGCAAATAGGGGGGACTCAGGCCGGGATTCCGGCGGAGACCACACGGCCCGGGACCGCATGTCCCGGGCCGTTGTCTTTGTGCGGGATTACCAGGTGTGGGAAATTTTCCCGGCCTGGTAGGTCCCGGTGACCTTGAACGGCAGCAGGGCAATCTCGACGGACCGCTGGGCCGAGAGGGTCGGGGAGTCGGGAGCCGACGGCCCGCCCATGTCCGTCTTCACCCAGCCGGGATCCATCATCACGACCGACACCTTCCCCTTGAGCTCGTTCGCCCACAGCCGGGTCACGCCGTTGAGCGCCCACTTGGAGGCCCGGTAGGAGGACATGGCGGCGCTCGTTTCGATCGAGTGCCGGCTGCCCGCACCCGAGGAGACGTTCACGACGCGCGGCCGGCGGCCCCGGCGCAGGAGCGGCAGCAACGCCCGGGTCAGGCGGTGCACGGCCAGCACGTTGGTGGCCAGCGTCCGTTCGAGATCGCCTTCCCGCTCGGCCGCGAAGGCGGCGCCCCCGGAATTGACGCCGGCGTTGTTGAGCAGCAGGTCCAGCGCGCCCCACCGGCGGCGGACGGCCGCGGCGACGCGACCGGCCGACGCGGGAACGGACAGGTCGGCCAGCAGCGTCCCCCACGATTTCCCGAAGGCCTTCAGCCGCCGGTCGGCATGGGCGAGGTTCACCCGGTTCCGGGCCACCCCCAGCACCTGCGCGCCCTCCAGCAGGAAGCGCTGCGCGACCTCGAACCCCACCCCCCGGCTGGCGCCGGTCACCACCACGCGCATCCCCTTCAGCATTCCGTGTTCCATGGTTTTCCTCCCTGCCGTTTCTGGCGAATCCGCGGGTCCTGGGCCCCCGCCGGGCCGCCCGGGATACCATACTCCTGATGGACGCCTCGCGTGTCACCGGCCTCGTCCTGCTGCTCGCGGCCACGGCCACGGCCGCGCCGCCCGCCTCCATGCCGGCCCCGAAGGGCTCCATCCCGCTCGTCGCCGGATTCGATCCCCAGCAGTACACCTCCAAGGTCAGGGTGACGATGCCGCAGGCCGTCGGGTTGGCCCTCACGAAGGTCCCCGGCAAGGTCGCCTGGGCGGGGCTGGAGGACTACGGCGGCTACCTCTTCTACACCGTCGAGGTCGTGGACGCGAAGCGGGCGGTGACCATGGTGACGCTCGACGCCGGCACCGGCGCGGTCACGGCGGCGGAACCCGCGGCCGCGAAGGAGGCCGTGGACGTCGGGGACGCCCCGGCGGCGGAGGACGCCGCGAAGGGCGGCGTGCCCAAGGAGTCGCCGGAGCTGTCCATGGTCAAGGGCGCCATCGCGATCCCGGAGGGGACGAAGGACCCCGAGCTGCCGTACCTGGCCCCGCTCAGCCTCGAACAGGTCATGAAGTCGCTGTCGCGCAAGTACCGCGGGAAGTACCAGGCCATCAGCGTCTACCGGGAGAAAGACACGGTCATGTACGGGCTGGAGCTCGTGCAGGCGGGCAACAAGCACATCTATTTCTACGTGGATCCCGCCTCGGGCAAGGTCCTCGACACCACGAAGTGGTGAGCCGGCCTGCGCCGGTCTTCCGCTAGAGTTCGCGCAGGCTGTCGTGGAGGAGGCGCAGGACGTGGTCCCGGTACCGGGCATTGGGGCCGGCCACCGCGACCTCGCGGTTGAGGGTGGCGAGACACCCCAGCGCCAGCCGGGGCGCGAACTCGCGCCGCCCGTATCCGCCGCGGCGCAGGAAGGTCTCGACCACCCCGGCCCGGTTGAGCGGGGCGATGTCATAGATGGGGTATTTCGCGAGCCCGTAGAGCGGATCCTCGAACCACGCGAACTCGAAATCGAGGAACCCGGTCAGCGCACCGTCCGCCGCGAGGAAGTTGGCCGGCTGGTAGTCGCCGTTGGAGAACACCAGCGGGCGTTCCACCCGCCGCAGGGCCGGACGCAGGCGGCGGCAGGCGTCGCGGAAGACGGGGGCCTCCCGCCATGGCCCCCGCTGCCCGACGATGGTGTCGAGATGGTGGACCAGCCCGCCGGACGGGACGACCGACGCCGCGGCGCTGCCGCGGACCGCGGGGGTCAGCCGGTGCAGCCAGCGGACGGCCTCCACGGCCAGGTCGCGGGCCCGTACGAGCGGGCCGGGCCCGAGCTCCGACAGCCGCTGGAGGTTGAGGCCCGGCAGCAGGCTGACCACGAGCCGGGGCCGTTCGGCGGGATCGGACGGGTCGCGCGCCGGCCCGGCGAGGACCGTCGGGACCGGGACGCCCAGCCGGGCGAGCACGGGATAGAGGGCCACCTCGCGTTCCAGGTGGCCCTTGGGCTGCCGGATGCTCCGCACGACGAAGTCCCACGGCGCGCCGGACGGCAGCGTCACGCCGACCCGGATCGGGCAGGGATACGCGTGGTGCCGGAAGTATCCGGCGCGCGCGATCCGGGTGCCGCGCGGACAGAGGGACAGCACCAGCCGCGCCTCGAACGGGGTCAGGGGATGGGGGACGGGTGCGCGCACGAAGGTATCGTCGCACAGGCGGCCATCGCCTATACTGGTTCAAGGGGCGGGGGCGGGGAGCGGACCAGAAGGCATGGCAATCATCGACGAGGCGGCCGGCGAGGTCGTCTGCAAGATCGTCTACCACGGCACCGGCCGGTCCGGGAAGACGACCAACCTCCTGTATATGAACCACCACCTGCCCGAGGCGCAGCGCGGCCGGTTCGTCACGCTGGAGACCCCGACGGAGCGCACGCTCTTCTTCGACTTCCTCCCCGTCAAGACCGAGGCCCGCGGGTTCAAGTTCCGGTACCTCCTGTATGCCACGCCCGGGCAGGAATACTACGACGCCAGCCGCCGGCTCGTGCTGAAGGGTGCCGACGCGGTGGTGTTCGTGGTGGACTCCCAGCAGGAGCGGGCGCAGGACAACTGGGATGCGCTGGAGCTGCTGAAGAAGAACATCACCGCGCTGGGCCAGGACCCGGCCCTCATCCCGATGGTCATCCAGTACAACAAGCGGGACCTGCCCAGCGCGGTGAAGATCGAGGATGCCGAGCGCCGGTACAACGAGCGCCGCCTGATGTCGTTTCCCGCCATCGCCCGGTCCGGGCAGGGGGTCTATGAGACCTTCCTGACCGCGGCCAAGATGGCGCTGACCCGGCTGTCCGCCCCCGCGGGCGAGGCCCGGATGGGGCCCCTGTTCCGGTCGCTGGTCGTGACCCAGGACGACCGGGACCGGCTGGAGAAGCAGCTCGACCGGCTGGTCTACGAGTCCGGCGCGGCCGGGGCGCTGCTCGTGGACGAGTCCACCGGCGTCATCGCCCAGAAGGGGACCGCGCCCGCGGGGGACCACGAGGCCCTGGGCGCGCTGCTGGCATGCAATTTCACCGCCGCGCAGGAGCTGGCGGCCTTGATGTCCGGGGCGAGCTTCTCCGGCATCATGCAGAAGGGCCGGCGGTGGGCCCTGCGGACCGCACGGGTGGACGCGCGGCGGTTCGTCGTGCTGGTGTGCGGCCGCCACACCGACCGCCAGCGGATGCGCAATGCCGTGAACTTCTTCCGGACCCCCCTCGGGGAATACCTGAAACAGGTGGACCAGCTGTCCGCGAACCGGCTCACGCGGTTCGGCGAGCTCTTCGCGTCCGTCACCGACATCGCGGTGGCGGGCCTGAAGCAAAGCTAGCCGTGGCTGTCTCGGACGTCAACGTCGGGTTCCTGCTCTCCCCGGAGGGCAAGGGGCGCGTGGTCCGGATCCTGGACGACCTCGCGGCGGCCCTGCCGCAGGCCTCCGCGGTGCTGATCGACCGCGCGGGCCGGATCGTGGAGGTGGCGCGCAAGCCGCTGGGCGTGCGCCTCGAATCGGTCGCCGCCCTGGCGGCGGGCGTGTCGGCCAGCTCGCAGGCCCTGGGGGCCTCGATGGGCGAGATGGCCTTCACGCTGGAGTTCGAGCGCGACACCGAGCAGGAGGTGCCGGTTTGGCCCGTGGGCGAGGGGGCGCTGCACGGGTTGCCCTGCAAAGGCCTGGGCG
>CAYNUZ010000103.1:6889-8192 GCA_964400385.1 uncultured bacterium
CAGACCACGGGCAGGGGGGGGTGGGGTGCCCGGTGGACGAGCGGGGGTGGTTCGTCGGGCTCGTCAAGGGCCTGGACGGCGCCGAAAAGCTGGAGGAACGGATGGACGGGCTGACCGGCAAGGAGCTGGCCGCCGTGGTCGCCCAGGCGCAGGAGCCCCCGCGCACCGTGCCCCCGCCGCGGGTCGAGGCCGCCGCCATGCCCGCCGCGCTGGCGGAGCAGATCCGGGAGCTGACCCTGCTCGTCATGAGCCTGCAGGGGGCGCACGCCGCGAAGTTCACGCCCGAGGTGGCGACCCAGATGCTCCGGTTCCGCGAGGACATCACGCGCGCGGTCGGCCGGGAGGACTGGGAGCACGCCGGGGAGTTCGCCTACGCGGCGCTCCTCTGGCTCAAGACGAACCTGCCGGCGGTGCCCCCGGCCTGAGTCAGGCCAGCCCGAAGGCCCGGGCGAGGTCCCGCATCGGGAAGGGCTTGGGCAGGACGGCGTTCGCCCCCGCCTTGCGGAGCTCCCGGACGTCCTCCGCGGAGGGTTTGGGCCGGACGACGACGAGCCGGACCGACCGGCCCACGGGGGAGGCGCGCAGCCGCGCCACCAGGGTGGGCCCCGGGGTGTCCTCGTTCGTCAGGTCCACCATCACCAGGTCCGGGCGCATCTCGGTGAGCGCCAGCCCGGCGTCGAGGCCGTTGGTCGCCTCCCGCAGCATGACCGCGCCGCTTCCGGCGAAGGACTCGCGCACCGCCGCGAGGAGTTTGGCGTCGGTCCCGATCAGGAGCAGCCGGCGGCGGTCCCCGCTCGCCGATTCCCGGGGCAGGAGCCCGTGGGACTTCATGAACCGGGACAGGCTCTCGGCGGTGATCCGCCGGTGGCCGCCGGGCATCCGGGCCCCGGTCAGCAGCCCCTCGTCGAACCAGCGCTGCACCGAAAACGTGGACACCCCGAGGATTTTCGCGGCCTCGATGGTCGAGACGTATTGCGACGCCCCCGGGCCGGCCGGGGCTGCGGCCGGACCCGGGACCGGTTCTCTGCCCGCCATGGTTCCACTCCGTCCGGGCCTCCGTCGTGCCCGTTCCTGCCCCTTCATACTGTTCCAAACGCCGCCGGCCCCCGGTTAGTTCCGCCGGACCTCGACCCGGCCGGGTCCGCCTGCCATAATGGCCGCCATGGCGCCGGTGTCGGTCCTGGTGGTGGGGGCGGGGTCCCGGGGGGCGGGATACGCCGGGTTCGCGAAGTCCTGGCCGGGCCGCATGCGGATCGCCGGGGTGGCCGAACCGCGCGAGGCCTACCGCACCGCCTTCGCCGCG
>CAYNUZ010000104.1:0-8189 GCA_964400385.1 uncultured bacterium
CGTCGCCGCCCAGGTGCGTGTCGCCGTTGGTGGCCTTGACCTCGAAGACGCCGTCCCCGATCTCGAGCACGGAGATGTCGTAGGTGCCGCCGCCCAGGTCGTACACCGCGATCTTCTCGTTCTTCTTCTTGTCCAGGCCATAGGCCAGGGCCGAGGCCGTGGGCTCGTTGATGATACGCAGGACCTTGAGGCCCGCGATCTCCCCCGCGTCCTTGGTGGCCTGCCGCTGCGCGTCGTTGAAGTACGCCGGCACCGTGATGACGGCCTCGGAGACCGTGTCCCCCAGGAACGCCTCGGCATCGGCCTTGAGCTTCTGGAGGATCATGGCCGAGATCTCGGGCGGCGAGTAGTCGTGCCCGTCGATCTTGACCCGCACGTCCCCGTTGTCCGACTGGTTGAGCGGGTACGGGACGAGCTTCTTGTCGTGCGCCACGGCGGCGTCGTCCACCTTCCGGCCCATGAACCGCTTGATCGAGAAGATGGTGCGCTCGGGATTCGTGACCGCCTGCCGCTTGGCCACCTGCCCGACCAGCCGCTCCCCCGCCTTGGTGAACGCGACCACGGACGGCGTGGTCCGGCTCCCCTCCGCGTTCGGGATGACCACGGGCTCCCCCCGTTCCACGTACGCGACCACCGAGTTGGTGGTCCCCAGGTCGATGCCCACGACTTTGCCCATCGGAATCCTCCCTATGCCGCCGTTGCCGCCGGCTTCGGCTTCAACACCTTGACCCGCGCCGGCCGCACGATGCGACCCCGCACCATGTACCCCGGCTCGAACTCCTCCGCCACCGTCTCCACCGCCACGTCCTCCGATTCCACCTGCATCAGCGCCTCGTGGCGGTTCGGGTCGAACGGCTCGCCGGCCGCCTTGATCCGCTCCACCCCGAACTTCGCCAGGACGCCCTGGAACATCCGCAGCGTCAGCTCGACGCCCTTGACCACGCCCGCCACGCCCTCCGCCCCGGTGCCCTCCTGCGAGGCCGCCAGGGCCCGCTCGAGGTTGTCGATCACCGGGATCACCTCCCGGATCACGTCCTCGACGGCGTAGGCCTGCGCGTCCAGCCGTTCCTTCGCGGCCCGCTTGCGGAAGTTGTCGAAATCCGCCATGAGCCGCAGGTACCGGTCGTTGGCCTCCGCGAGCTTTTCCTCCGCCGGCGACATCGCGAACCCGTCATCCTCGGCGGCCGCCGGCTCCCCCGCCACGGGGGCCGCGGCGCCGCCCGGCCCGGCCGCCGACGTCTCGTCGGTGGCATCCAGGTCGGCGGCGTCCAGCGACTCCGGCTCCTTCAACTCCTCGTTCATCGGGCGGTTCCGCGACCCGGCGGGCCTGACGGCCCGCCGGGCGCGCGGTCTCCCGCGTCCTTAGTACTCGGGCCCGCCGTGGCCATGCGGCGCCGCGGGGGCTTCCTTCTTCTCCGGGATCTCGCTGACCAGCGCTTCCGTGGTCAGGAGCAGCGACGCGATCGACGCCGCGTTCTGCAGCGCGCTGCGCGTCACCTTCGTCGGGTCGATGATCCCGAGCTTCAGCATGTCCCCGAACTGGCCGGTGGACGCGTCGTACCCCACGCTCGGGTCCGATTCCTTCTTCACGCGCTCCACCACCACCGAGGGCTCCGCGCCCGCGTTGAACGCGATCTGCCGCATCGGCTCCTCGAGGCTCCGGCGCACGATCTCCACGCCGATCTTCTCGTCGCCGTCGACCTTCGCGTTGTCCAGGGCCTTGATGCAGCGCAGCAGCGCCACGCCGCCGCCCGGCACGATCCCTTCCTCGACCGCCGCGCGCGTCGCATGGAGGGCGTCCTCGACCCGGCCCTTCTTCTCCTTCATCTCGGTCTCGGTGGCCGCGCCCACGTTGATGACCGCCACGCCGCCGGCGAGCTTCGCCAGCCGCTCCTGCAGCTTCTCGCGGTCATAGTCGGACTTGGTCTCCTCGACCTGGTTCTTGAGCTGCTTGATCCGGGCCTGGATCTTGGCCTTGTCGCCCGCGCCCTCGACGATCGTGGTGTTCTCCTTGTCGATCGTCACGCGCTTCGCCTGCCCCAGGTCCTCCAGCTTGATGCTCTCCAGCTTCACGCCCAGCTCTTCCGCGATCACCTTCCCGTTGGTCAGCGTCGCGATGTCCTCGAGCATGGCCTTGCGCCGGTCCCCGAACCCCGGGGCCTTCACCGCGGCGACGCTCAGCGTCCCGCGGATCTTGTTGACCACCAGCGTCGCGAGCGCCTCGCCGTCCACGTCCTCGGCGATGATCACCAGCGGACGCCCCTTCTGCACCGTCTTCTCGAGCAGCGGCAGCAGGTCCTTCATCGCCGAGATCTTCTTCTCGTGGATGAGGATGTAGGGGTTCTCCAGCGACGCCTCCATCGTGTCCGGGCTCGTGATGAAGTAGGGCGAGATGTAGCCCTGGTCGAACTGCATGCCCTCGACGACCTTGTAGTCGGTCTCGATGGACTTCGCTTCCTCGACCGTGATCACGCCGTCCTTGCCGACCTTCTCCATGCACTCGGAGATCAGGTCGCCGATCTTGCGGTCCATGTGCGCCGAGATCGTCGCCACGTCCGAGACACCCTTCTTGTCGTTGACCGGCTTGCTCAGCTTCTTGAGCTCGGCCACGACCGCCGCCACGCCCGCGTCGATCCCCCGCTTGATGGCGATGGGGTTCGCGCCCGCGGTCACGTTCTTCAGGCCCTCACGGTAGATGGCCTGGGCCAGGACCGTGCCGGTCGTCGTGCCGTCACCGGCCACGTCGGAGGTCTTGCTGGCCACTTCGCGCACGAGCTGCGCGCCCATGTTCTCGTACGGGTCCTGGAGCTCGATCTCCTTGGCGACGGTGACGCCGTCGTTCGTGATGGTCGGCGACCCGTACTTCTTCTCGAGCACGACGTTCCGGCCGCGGGGGCCGAGCGTCACCTTCACGGCGTTCGCCACGGCGTCCACGCCGCGCTGCATCGCGCGCCGTGCTTCCTCGTTGAACAGCAACTGCTTGGCCATGTCCTGCCTCCTTAACCGATCACCGCGAGGACGTCTTCCTCGCGGATGATCATGAGTTCCTGACCGTCAACCTTGACCTCGTTGCCGGCGTATTTCCCGAAGATGATCTTGTCGCCCTTCTTCACTTCCTGGGCCGCGCGCTGCCCGCTGTCCAGGAGCTTGCCCGGGCCGATGGCGATGACCTCGCCCTTCTCCGGCTTTTCCTTCGCGGTGTCCGGGATGATGATCCCGCCGCGCTTCTCCTCTTCCTGTTCCAGCGGTTTGACGACCAACCGATCAGCCAAAGGCTTCAGATTCATTGGCACTCCTCCTGCGATGTGAGCAATGTTGAGTAAAGACCCGACCGCGCGGCCGGCTGGCCGCAGAACCGATGAGGCTCCCGGATGAACGAGACGTCATCCGGCAAGGGCCCGGGATGAGCGACGCCATATCGGTGTGGCCTAAAGGCCGGTGTGGGTCACACACCGGCGACCAAGAACAATGCAATTGGGATGCCGGTGCAAATCGTATTGGGAATATGAGTTTTTTGTCTTGGTTTCTTAATGAAACACTTTTTAGGTTTCAACATGAAACAGGTATAGCATTATTGTTAATTGATTAGTTAGCTGTTAAGGCTTCGGGCCGGGTTCTCCACACCTTTGCACAACTACTCCACATTTTCAGGTGAATTGGTGGACTTCGGCCTTTGGCGAGGAGGCTGCGGACTAGGCGAGGCGGGCGAAGAGCGGGCGGAGGGCGGGGTAGAGGGACCGATAGGTGGCGAACCCCGCGCGATATGACCGCACCAGGCCGGGCTCCGGCCGGAAGGCATCGCGCTCGACCACGCAGGTCCGGACCGCGTGCCCGTAGTCCCGGAAGACCCCGTTGCCGATGCCGGCGAGCATGGCCGCGCCCATCGCCGGGCCCTCCTCGCGGGTCAGTCGCGCCCCGACCGCTTCATAGGCCGCGGCCTGGATCCGGCACCAGAGGGGATTGCGCGCCCCGCCGCCCGAGAGCCGGACCCGGGACACCCGCACGCCCTGGGCCCGGATGAGGTCCACGGAATCGCGCATGCCGTACGCCACGCCTTCGAGCACCGCCCGCGCCATGTGGGCTGCGGTATGCCGCAGCGACAGGCCGAAAAAGACCCCCCGCGCCAGGGGGTCGGCGTGGGGGGTCCGTTCGCCGGTGAGGTAGGGGAGGAACACCAGCCCCTCGGCCCCGGCCGGGATCCGCGCCGCGGCGCGGCAGAGCCGGTCGTAGGGGTCGGCATGGGGAGGGAGTCGGCCTGGCAGAACCGCCCCCCCCAGCTCGTCCCGGAACCAGCGCAGCGCACCCCCGGCCGAGAGCATCACCCCCATGAGGTGCCATCCCCCGGTGACCGCGGAGCAGAACAGGTGCAGCCGCCCATCGGGCACGCCCCGGGGGAGCCGGCAGGCGGCGAAGACCACTCCCGAGGTGCCCAGGGCGGCCGAGACCACTCCCGGCTCGACCACCCCGCACCCGATCGCCCCGGCGGCCTGGTCCCCGCCCCCCGCCACGACCGGGGTCCCGGCCAGCAACCCAGTCGCCCGGGCCGCCTCGGGGCTGATTTTTCCCGTGATTTCGGGCCCTTCCAGCGCCTCCGGCATCCAGCTCCGGGGGATCCGCAACGCCTTGAGCACCGGCTGGCTCCACCGCCGGCCCCGGACATCAAAGAGGAGGGTGCCGGACGCGTCCGAGACGTCCGAGGCGTACCCCCCGGTCAGCCGGTACCGGACATAATCCTTGGGCAGCAGAACCCTGGCGGTCCGCCGGATGACCTCCTGGTGGTGGCGGCGCATCCAGAGGATCTTGGGGGCGGTAAACCCGGTCAGGGCGGGGTTACAGGTGAGGCGCAGGAGGGCTGCGGCCCCCCCCACCGCCCGGGTGATTTCAGCGCATTCCGCCGCGGTCCGCTGGTCGCACCAGAGCAGGGCGGGGGCGAGGACGGCCCCCTTGGCGTCGAGAAAGACCGAGCCGTGCATCTGGCCGGTCAGGCCGACCCCCGCCACGGCGGAGGGCTTGACCCCCGCCTCCGCGAGGAGGGTCCGGATGGCCTGCCGGGCGGCCCCCCACCAGAGGGCGGGATCCTGCTGGGCCCAACCCGGCCGCGGGACCTCGAGGGGATAGGGGCGGGTGACGCTGCCCAGGAGCCGTCCGGCGGGGGAGAGCAGGAGGGCCTTGAGCCCGGAGGTGCCGACGTCCACCCCCAGCATGACCCCCCCGCCAGCCGATTGTTTCACGTGAAACACCCCCCCAGAGGGCCTGTTCCCGATGTTTCACGTGAAACAACCGGGGGCCCCCTGCGGGAGCCAGGCACCCGACCCAGCGCCCATTGTGGGGGAGCGGCCTGCCGGTGTCCAGCTTGCAGCCGGGGGAGCGGGGGTTCGACCCGGGATCTTCAGGCCGGAGGAGGAGCGGGACGATCGAGCGACAAACCGGAAGATAAGTCCGAGGCGGGAGTCGGAATTGAACCGACGCATAGGAGTTTTGCAGACTCCTGCCTTACCACTTGGCTACCCCGCCAAAATCGACCTGGAGGGAGAACCCCTCGGAGGGGTTCTCCCTTCCAGCGGCCGGCATTTTATGATTTCCACAGCGAGGTAAGCCGGCCTGCCTCCCTCTCCATGGTGACCGGCCCGTCCAACCTCGACGGGCCGGTCAAACCATCTTATCTACGAGGACCGTACGCCACCACCTCTACGGATCGAGTCAATGCACGCAACCTCGCGTTCATGGACAAACCATTCATTCACCTGGGCGGTAGAGGATTCGAACCTCTGACCCCTTCCATGTCAAGGAAGTACTCTAGCCAGCTGAGCTAACCGCCCGTGGGAAGCACGATACAAGAAATCCTTTCACCGCTGCGGCGGGCGCGCCTGCGCTCCCCGCCCGTGCGTACCAATATAGCGCAGGGCTGGCCGCCTAGGGCCGTCCTGCGCGAGAGCGCAGGGCCGCCCGCTCCAACCGGCCCAGCATGGCGAGGAACGCCCGCGTCCGCTGATGGGGAGCCGCCTGCCCGGTGGCCGCGAGCACCGGGCGCCACCGGGAGTCCAGCTCGCGACCGGCCCAGGCGAGGCCCTCGGACTTGGACAGGAGAAAGCCGTGCCGCGCGAGCGCGAGCCGCCGGCAGGCGTTCGAAACGGCGTACCGGTGCATGCCCGGCTCCTTTGCCAGCAACCGGGACGCCCAGCGCCCGTCGCTCAGCAGGGAGTCCTGCAGGTCACGGGCGGGAATGAACGGCAGCGCCGCGGCCGGGCGTGGGCCAACCAGCGCGATGCCGCGGGCCCGCGCCATCGCCAGGTGCGCGGCCAGGTCGCCATCGCGCGGCCGGTCCCGGTGCCACCGCCGCCAGGATCCATCCGCCAACTGCCGCCGAAAATGATCGCGCCAGTCCTCGCTCCAGTGCAGCTGGAATGGCGCCGGGTGCCTCCACGGATCAAGATCCCGCCTGGCCACGATGCTCATCTCGATGGGGAAGGGCCGGCCGGAAACCGCCAGCATTGCCTCGATCATCGTTCGCCGGGTCCGGGAGGACAACGGCCGCCGGACGAGGGCGAGCAGATCGAGATCGGAACGCCGCGGAGCGAAGTCGCCGGTCGCCAGCGAGCCGTGGAGGAAAAGCCCGGCGAGGTTCCCGCCCAGCACCCGGTGGAAGGCGCCGACCGTCCGGCGCACCTGCGCCCCCACGCGGCCGGGAACCGGACGAGGTGAACGACTGTTCACCTTCTCAAGGAGGCGCACACCGCGGGCCACACGTGGATTGTACGGAATCGCCGCCGGAGAGACCCCGGCAGGGGAGCCCCCCGCCGTCAACGGCCCCCGGGCGGACCCGGAATCGTCAGCGCTGGATCTGCTGGAGGAGGCGCGCGAGGCGGGGGTCGCCGGGCGCGACGGCGTTGGCCCGCTGGATGAACCGCAGGGCCACGTCGCGTTGATGAAGCGCCCGCGCGGAGAGCGTGGCCCCGATGTAATATTCCGCCACCGCGGGATCCCGCTGGATGGCGGCCTCGTCGGCCGCCAGGGCCTCGGGGAAGCGCTTGAGGGTGCCCAGCGCGGACGCCAGATTGTGCCAGGCCTGGGCGTTCCCGTCCTGGTACCGCACCGCCTGCCGGAAGGCGTCCACCGCCCGGACGTAGTCCTTGCGCTCGAAGTAGAGGGGCCCGAGGTAGGTCCCCCAGGCCGAGACGTAGTTGGGCGCCACCTGCACCAGCTCCTGGAACAGGCGGAGGGCCTCGTCCCGCCGCCCGGCCTGCATGTAGGCCTGCGCCCGGTCGTCCAGCGCATCGGCCAGCCGGGGATGCAGCCGCTGCCGGACCACCAGCATCCGCTCCGCCAGCTCCGGATCCCCCTCCACCGCGGCGATCCGGGCGATCCACTTGGGGAGCCGGTAGTCGAAGGGGGTCATCCGCATGCCCAGGGCGTAGTAGTACTGCGCGGCCCGGTGGTTCTTCATCTCGATCATCCCGTGGACCCCGTGGAGGTACCCGCTCCCCACCAGGTCCGCCGCGGTCGTGACGGCACCGGCCGCCGCCAGGCCCAGCACGCCCACCCCCGCCACCGCGGCCAGCGGCCGCGGGAACGTCCAGCCGGGACGGGGCGTCGCCAACCGCTCCAGCCGGCCCAGGCTGATGCCGAGGACCGCCCACCACAGCAGCGCAGTCGGCACGATCTGGAAGGGGAAGTTCACCACCGAGTAACCCACCCCGCCCGCGAGGGAGGCGCCCAGCATGAGCTGGAACCACCATTCCCCCTGGTCGCCCGCCGCCCGCAGCGCGCGCAGCCCGCGCGCCCAGCGCGCCAGCCACACCAGGATGCCGGCCAGGAACAGCCCCACCCCGACGAGGCCCAGCTCCGCGCCCAGCTGGAGCAGCTCGAAGTGGGCGTGTTCGCTGTAGTTGTACGAATGGAACTGGGGCTGCGGGAATTCCAGCCCCACGATCTGGTGCCGGGGAAACTCGTACTTGAAACTCCCCGTGCCGAACCCCACCAGCGGCCGGTCGCGCCAGATCCGGGCCGCGACGGTCCAGAGGAACCGCCGGCCGGTGGCGTCGTAGCCGCCGACCGAGACGACGCTCGAGAACCGCTCCCGGAAATCCGGCGAGGCCGCCGCGACGCCCAGCAGCAGGACCCCCGCGGCCAGCCCCAGGTTGCGCAGGGCGATCCGCACCACCTCGCCGAAGCCGAGCGTGACCAGGGCG
>CAYNUZ010000105.1:0-8189 GCA_964400385.1 uncultured bacterium
CCGGTCACGATCGTCCGGCGCTTCACCATCGCGGCAGGAAGGGGGACACAGAGGGGGACAGAATCGGGGACGTATATGATATTATGCGATTCTCGGAAGAATCGCATAATATCATATACGTCCCCTTCCGCGTCCCCTTCAGCACACGCTCACCGCGACAGCTTCACGTCGACCCAGGTGGCGCAGGCGATGGCCAGTTTGCGGACCGGGTGGAGGCGGGCCCGGCGGCCGTCCAGGGCGGAGTCGAGGCCGTGGCCGAGCTGCTCGAGCAGGGCCTCGTAGGTCTCGCGCATGATCTCGGCCCCGAGGAGCCCGGGGCGCTGGCTGCGGTCGAGCGACTCGCGGGCCCGCATGAAGTACTTCTGCGCACGCGCCACCTCGAACCGGGCGAGCTGCATGAAGTTCATGTTCACGACGCCCTTCTTGAGCTCGGCCTCCGTGTACCCCCACGTCGTGAAATCCTCCTGCGGGAAGTACACGCGGTCCAGCCGGGCGTCGGCCCCCAGGTCACGGATGATGTTGGTGAGCTGGAGCCCGTAGCTGAGGAAGCGCGAGTACTTCTGCGCCCGCTCGTCCCCGTCCATCCCGAAGACCTGCAGGCAGAGCGACCCGACCGCCCCGGCCACGCAGTCGCAGTAGCCCTCCAGCTCGGCCATGGTGGCGTACCGGCGGCGCGCCAGGTCCATGTCCATGCCCTCCAGCACCTTGTCGAACAGCGGACGCCTGAGCTGGAAGGCCTTGACGTGCGGGAAGAGGGCCTGCATGACCGGGTCGCGGGGCCGGCCCTTGAAGCAGAGGTCCAGCTCGGCCCGCCAGCGGGCCAGGCCCTCGGCGCCCTTCGCGGGATCGAGGTCGGCCGCGTCGTCCGCGACCCGGCAGAAGGCGTAGATGGCCTTGACCGCGTCCCGCTGGGCTTTCGGCATGAAGACGATGCCCCAGCGGAAATTCGACGCGGAGTGGGAAGCCGGCATGGGGGACATTCTATCTTGAACCCATCCCCCGCCCCGGCCCGGGGGCGGGGCCGCCGGGAGGCTCAGATCGGCGGCGTGTGCCCCTGTTCCTCGCCGAGGATCATGTCGTGGATCGTGGCGCCGCCCGGGATCATCGGGTACACGTCCTCGTCCTTGGGGATGCTCACGTCGAGCACGTACGGCCCCGCCGTCTTGATCATCTCGGCGATGGCCCCGTCCACCTCGTCCTTGCGCGTGATGCGCTTCCCCGGGATCCCGTACAGGGCCTTCAGGCCCGCGGTGAAGTCCGGGAACGAGTCGGCGAACTCCACGGAGGAGTAGTTGCCCGCATAGAACTTGCGCTGCCACTGCCCCACCATGCCGAGCATCTTGTTGTTCAGGATCACGACCTTCACCGGCAGGTTGTTGTCCGCCACCGTGCGCATGTCGTTGATGTTCATCTCGAACGACCCGTCGCCGTCAATGTCGATCACCAGCTCGCCCGGCCGGCCGAACTGCGCGCCGATCGCCGCGGGCAGGCCGAAGCCCATCGTGCCCGCGCCGCCGGACGTGATGAAGTTCCGCGGATGGTCGAACTTGTAGTACTGGAACGCCCACATCTGGTGCTGGCCCACGCCGGTGGTGAGCACGGCCTTCCCCTGCGTGGCGTGCCAGAGCCGCTCCATGAAGTACTGCGGCTTGATCTCGCCGTTCCCCGGCTTGTACTTGAACGGGAACTTCCGCTTCAGCTCCTCGATGCGGTCGTACCACGGGCCGTACGACCCCATCTTCGCGCGCTTCGCCATCTCGGCCAGCGCCTCCTTCACGTTGCCTGTCACCGGCGCCTGCACGGCGATGTTCTTGTTGATCTCGGACGGATCCACGTCCACGTGCACGAACTTCGCCTGGGTGGCGAACGCGCTCGGCCGGCCGGTCACGCGGTCGTCGAACCGGGCGCCCAGCGTGATCACCACGTCCGCCTCGTGGATCGCGTAGTTGGCGTAGGCGGACCCGTGCATGCCCAGCGACCCGGCGTACAGCAGGTGGGACGCCGGGAACGCGCCCACGCCCAGCAGCGTGTGGGCCACCGGGATGCCGGACGCCTCGGCGAACTTGCGCAGCTCCGTGCATGCGTCGGCAAGCACCACGCCCTGGCCCACGTACATGAGCGGCTTCTTCGCGGTCGCGATGAGGTCCATCGCGTGGTCGAGCTGCGCGTGGTTCAGCTTCCGGTCGGGGGTGTACCCGCGGAGCTTGAAGTCGTACGACAGCTCGTTCACGTTGGCCTTGTCTTCCTGCGCGTCCTTGGCCACGTCCACGAGCACCGGGCCCGGCCGGCCGGACCCCGCCACGTAGAAGGCCTCGCGGATCACGCGGCCGATGTCGGCCACCTTCGTCACCAGGTAGTTGTGCTTGGTGATCGGGATGGTCACCGTCTGGATGGCGGTCTCCTGGAAGGCGTCCTTGCCGATGGCCGGCGACTTCACCTGGCCCGAGATGCCCACGATGGGGGTCGAGTCCATCTTGGCGTCCATGAGCGGCGTCACCAGGTTCGTGGCCCCCGGGCCGGACGTCACGAGGCACACACCGGTCTTGCCGGTGGCGCGCGCGTACCCCTCCGCGGAGTGGCCCGCGCACCGCTCGTCGCCCGACAGGATCACCTTGATGGTGGTGTCCGTCAGCTCGTCGTAGATGGGCAGGTTGGCCCCGCCCGGGTACCCGAAGATGAACTCCACACCGAGCTTCTCCATCTCCTCCACGATGATCCGCGCCCCGGTCTTCACCGGGTCGCTGTTCCGCTTGGAGGGGCGGGCCGGCTTGGCGGCGGTCTTCACGGCGGCGGCGTCCTTGGGCGTCATGACGCCGCGCACTTGCGGGTCTGCGCCGCGTGGCCGTACAGCCAGCGCACCGCGGACCGGAGGCCGGGGAGCGCCGCGCGCAGCGGCCGCCAGGCCCAGCCGGTGGACGCCAGCCGGGCGAACAGCTCGGAAGTGGCCTCGGCGGCCGTGAAATGCCCCCCCTCGGGGGTCAGGAAGCGCAGGGCGTCGAGCCGCTGGTAAAGGGTCATGTCGGGCAGCAGCGCCTCGGCCCGGGGACCCTCGAGGGGCGCCAGTTCCACCCGGCCGCCCCAGTTGAGGGCGCGCACGAGCGCGGCGAACCGGCGGCACCGGCCGCAGGCGTCATCGAAAAGCAGGATGGGTCGCTCGGGCTTCATGGATGTTCAATTTTACGTCGGGTTCGCCATTCCCACAAGGGTCCGCCGAGGCCATTCCGCTCTCCGCTGGAAGGGTTTTCGCCTCCGGTCAGCCCGAGGCGCGGGCCGCCCGATGGATGCGGTCGAGGACCCAGTCCGCCGCGCCCTCGATCGAGTCGGTCAGGACGGGCAGGAAGATGAGGTTCGGCGCCATCGCCTCCGCCTGGGGAAGCGATCCCGGCTGGTACCCCGCGTAGGCTCCCGCCAGCGGACCGCGGCCGCCGCCGAACAGGTCGAACCCCTCCGCAAAGTACGGGAGCAGGTGAAGCAACGGATACGGGTTTGTGCCGGCCTTCACCCCCTCGGCATTCAGCGCCTCGACCAGCGCTGCCACGGTCCGGCCGTTGGCGCGCTCGGGCAGGAACCGGACCGGGAAGCCGTAGAACCCGCCCCGCACGGTGTGATCGACCCGGACCATGGGCGCCAGGAACGGGATGTCGGCGATTCCCGCTTCGAGCGTCTCGACCCACCGGGTCCGGCCGGCGTTCAGTTTGTCCAGCTTCCCGAGCTGCACCGTCGCAATGCCGATCCCGAGCGGGTGCGCCCGGAACTTCATCCCGGTTCCCAGCGGCTGGTACTTCTCGTACGCGGGGGTCGCCAGGTCCATGCCCGCGATCCGGTTCACCTGCCCGATGAGGCACGCCCGCTCGTAGAGGGCGGTGTCGCGGGTCGCGAACACCCCGCCCTCTCCCGCGCTCACCGGCTTGCTCCCCTGCAGGCTCCAGCACGCGGCCTGCCCGAAGCTCCCGACCGGCTTCCCCAGGTAGGTGGCGCCGTGCGCGTGCGAACAGTCCTCGATCACCGGCACCCCGGTCTCCCGGCTGACGGCCATGATGGCGTCGAGGTCGCACACCCAGCCCCACAAGTGCACCGCGACGATTGCCTTCGTCCGCTTCGTGATCTTCCGCCGCAGGTCGGCCGGATCCAGCAGCCCGGTGGCGGGATCCACGTCACAGAAGACCGGGGTCGCGCCCAGCAGCGGGGCCGGCGCGATCGAGCAGATCCAGTTCCAGGTGGGCGAGATGACCTCGTCGCCCGGGCCGACGCCCAGTGCGAACATCGCGCTGTACAGGGCCGCCGTACCGTTCATGGTCGTGATCGCGTGGGGCAGCCCGGTGAACGCCCGCCATTTCGCCTCGAATTCCCGGACCACGGCGGTGCCGCCGGACAGCTCGTTGCGCAGGGTCATGTCGTAGACCATGCGGGCCTCGTCCTCACCCACCTGCCTCCAGCGATCGAGCTCCGGCAACTCGGTCCGGGCGGTCTGGACGAAGACGCGGGCCATCGCGCCTATAATACACACCGATGCGCTTCGCGATCTGCAACGAGATGTTCAAGGGGTGGGACCATCCGAAGGTCGCGACCACCATCGCCGCGATCGGGTACACGGGCGTCGAGCTGGCGCCGTTTACCCTCGGTGACGCGCCCGACAAACTTCCCGCGTCCGCGATCCGGACGGTGCGCGCCGCGTTCAACGACGCCGGCGTCGAGGTGGTCGGACTGCACTGGCTGCTGGCGAAGACGGAGGGGCTCTCGATCACCTCGCCGGACGACGCGACCCTCGGCCGCACCGCGGACTACCTGCGCGCGCTGATCCGGCTGGCGCGCGACCTCGGCGCGACCGTCATGGTGTTCGGCTCCCCCGCCCAGCGGTCGCTGAAGCCCGGCTGGGATCCCGCCGCGGCGTTCGACCGGGTGACCTGGCTCTTCAAGGACCTCGCGCTGGCCGCGGCCGGGGCCGGGGTCACGATCTGCTTCGAGCCGCTCACCACCAAGGAGACGAACTTCATCAACACCTGCGCCGAGGGTGTACGACTCGTCGAAGCGGTGGACCACCCCGCGTTCAAGCTGCACCTGGATGTGAAGGCCATGAGCGGGGCGGAGACGCGGCCGCCCGCCGACATCCTCCGGGCCGAGGGGGGAAAGCACCTGCGGCACTTCCACGCCAACGATCCCAACCTGCTGGGGCCGGGCATGGGCGACGTCCCCCACGCGCCGATCGGGACCGCACTGCTGGAAATCGGGTACAAGGGATGGGTCTCGGTGGAGACCTTCGCCGACGGGCCCGGGCCGGAGGCGCTCGCCCGCCGGAGCATGGACACGCTGAAAGCCTGTTACCGGGAGGACTGACCCCATGGCGCTCACCATCACGCTCGCCGCACCGGGCCACGACCGCCGCCACGTCCCGCTGATCGTCCAGGCGCCCGGGGCGAAGGACGGCGCCACCTACACGCTGGAGCCGGGCGGCATCCCGGCCCAGGTGGTCTCGGGCTGGCTGCACGCGCTCCTGCCCGAACTCAAGGCCGGGCAGGCGCTCACCCTGACCGCGACGCCCGCCGCGCTGCCGGCGACCCTGACGCTGACGGAGGCGCACCACGACCTGTCCTTCCTGGACGGCGACGCGCTGGTGACCGCGTACCACTTCGGCGACCTCAGCGAGTACCCGATCCCGTCCAAGCCGTACTTCTATCCCGTCAACCTCGGGAGCCAGTGCCTGACGCGCAAGGTCGCGCGCAAGGACGAGCCGCAGCCGGAGATCGACCACCCCCACCACCGGTCGCTGTACGTCGCACACGGGGCGGTGAACGGCGCGAACGTCTGGGACGACGCCGAGGGCCACGGCTTCCAGCGGCACCTGCGCTTCGCCAGCCGGTTCACCGGGCCGGTGTGCGCCGGGTTCGTCGAGGAGGTGCAGTGGGAGACGAAGAACCGCAAGGCGGTGATGGAGGAGTCCCGCACCTTCCGGATGTGGAAGGCGATCCCCGGCGGGCGGTTCCTGGACCTCACCGTCACCCTGCTCGCGCCGTTCGGCGACGTGACGCTGGGCGACACCAAGGAGGGCGGGATCTGCGCCATGCGCGTCCAGCCCGAGCTCCAGGGTGACCGGACCGGGCTGATGACCAACGGCGTCGGCGGGGAGACCGAGGCCCAGATCTGGGGCCACCGCGCGCCGTGGCTCGACTATTCGGGCACGCTCGAGGGCCGGAAGGTCGGGATCGCGATCCTCGAGCACCCGCGCAGCTTCCGGTACCCGACCAACTGGCACGCCCGGGACTACGGGCTGTTCACCGCGAACCCGTTCGCGTGGCACGACTACCAGACCGGGTGGCTGGATGACGGCACGCATGTCATCCCCAAGGGGGAGATGATCACGTTCCGGTACCGGATCTACCTCCACGAGGGCGACTGCCGGTCGGCCGACGTCCTGGGCCACTGGAAGAACTTCGGCCTGCCCGTCGCCGCCGAGGTCAAGACCGCCTGAAGTCGTCGCCCGCCTTCCCGCTCCTGCTGGCGCTGCTCGGACAGGGCGCGCTGGCCGAGGGCTGGGCGGAAGGCGCGGTCCTCCTGGCGGCCGGGACCTGGCTCTGGTGGAACCGCCGCCCCGCCGCGGCGCACCTGCACCACCTCGGCCACGCCGAAGAACGCCGCACCCTGATCGGGATCACCCTCGCCGCGGCGGCGGCCCGGTTCTGGCGGCTCGGCGGCGTGCCGCCCGGACTGATGCTCGACGAGGGCCGGACCGGGCTGTGCGCGCTCGCGCTGCTGCGCGGCGACCCGGTCCTCCCGTTCACCCACGTCTCCGAGCCCTGGTCCATGTTCCCCGCGGCACTCTCGCTGGCGGTGCTGGGGCCGACGCCGTTCGCCCTGCGCGCCCCGTTCGCCCTGCTGGGGACGCTGACCGTTCCGGCCCTCTGGTGGTTCCTCCGGCCCGTCGCGGGCCCCGCCGCGGCCCTCCTCGGGGCCGCGTTCCTCGCGGGGTCCCGGTGGCACGTAAACCTGAGCCGGGTGGCGCTCTCGGCGGTCCAGTACCCGCTCGCCATGGTCGTCGCGGCTGGCTTATTCCTGCGCGCTTGGGAATCCAACCGGCCGCGGGCGTGGGCATGGTTCGGGCTGGCCGTCGCAGCGGGATTTCACTCCTACGTTCCGGGCCGGACGCTGCCGGTCCTGTTCGGGCTGGTCATCGCAGCCCTGGCGATGCATCACCGGCGCGATGCGAGCGCCCGGATGCGCGGGATCGGTGTCGCGGCCGTCGCCGGGCTCGCGGGCACCGCCGTGCTGGGCTGGTACCTCTGGGTCCGGCCCGACCTGCTCTTCTGGCGGTTCCAGGAGCTGGCCGCGGATGCGCCCGCGGTCACGCCGGCGGACCGGCTCCGGTTCCTGTGGCAGGGAGTCCTGGCGCTGAACTGGCGCGGCGACGGCGACCTGGCGCACACCTTCCCCGCGCCGGCCTTCACCCCTGCGCTGGGGCTGGTGCTGGCCGCGCTCTGGCTTCCGGGCCTGATTACGCTGCTCCGTGGCGCGTCCGTCCCCGCCCGGGTCGTGCTGGGCGGATGGGCGGCCGCGGGGTTCGCGGGCGCGGTGATGGGCGGAGCGCACGTCCACCGGATGGGCCCGCTGGCCCCGCTCGCCGCCGCATGCGCGGGAGCCGCCGCCGTCCGGGCGTACGGCCGGGGGTGGGACCGGCGGCTCCTCCTGCTGGCGGGCCTCTCGGCGGCGATCGAACTCCGGGGATACCTGCCCGGCGAGCCGTGGGGGCACGACCGGGATGCGCTGGCGCGGAGCTTCCGGCAGGGCGAGGCCGCGCTCGCCGCCCGCCTCAACGCCGAGGCCGCCACGGTCCCGCTGTACCTGGGCCCGGAGTTCGCCAATGCGCCGGGCACGGATATCGAGCGGTTCGGCGCCACCACGCTCTTCCTGACCGCCCGGGCGGTGCACCGACGGCCACCCGCCTCCTTCGGCGACCTGGCACGGGACCATGGCGCGGTCATCTTCCCGCTCACGTCCGACCTGGGGGCCGACCTGTTGCACGAGTGCTTCCCGCTCGGCCGGATCATCGCGGCCGACCCGCTCGCGGGGGTGCAGCAGCGGACGGCGGTCTACGCCGCCGGCACCGACGCCGGAAGGCGCGCCAAGCTGGCGCTCGCCGCCTACGGCCGGCTGGCCCCGCTCCTGGTGCGGCACGACGAACAGTTCAACCGGCGGCA
>CAYNUZ010000106.1:0-8176 GCA_964400385.1 uncultured bacterium
CCCCCGCCGCGCACCAGCCGCTCCAGCGTCGTGGGCATCGCCGGCCCCAGCGCGCGGCCGTCCGCCGGCAGCCGGTAGGTCCCGACCACCGGCGCCCAGAGCGGGTGGACCCGGAACCGGCTCCCGCCGGCTTCCATCTCGGCGCCCAGGTCGAACGGGTTGTCCACGTCGAACGTCTCCTCGCGCACCGCGCGGGCGCCGAGGATGTCCCGCAGCTCCGCCTTGAGGAGGTCCGCGGCGGCGTCCGCCCCGCGCGAACCGGTCAGCCGCGATCCCAGCCCCGCCAGCCGCTCCACCGTGGCCTTGAGGCGGTCCGCGCTCACCGTCCCCGCCACCGCGGGCGCCCGCTCCACCGGGATCTGCACCGTCCCCTCGCTCTCCACGTTGAGGTAGGGCCGGCCCCACCGGTCGAAGAGGACGAGGGTGATCACGGTGAGGACCGCCGTCCCGACCCACCACCAGAGCGCGTGCTCCTCCCGGGGGACGGGGGCGGGGGGGGGCGGGCGGCGTTTCAGGGCCACGCGTTCAGCCCCCGCCCAGCAGGCGGGCCAGCAGGTCCGGCAGGAGCTGGATGCCCGCCAGCAGGTACCCGAGCAGGACCTGGATGACGTCGCCCATCAGCCGTTCACCGTGGCAGGATCTCGAGGTTCGGCACCCCGGTCGCGAGCGAGAGCAGGGTGAAGACGGCCCCGACCAGCGACTCCCCCAGCGCCAGCCCGAGGAAGAACGGCAGGACCCGCCGGTACGCCGCCGCCCCGCCGAAGGTCATCACGGCGGCCTTGGCCGCCCACCCCAGCAGGATCGAGAACCAGATGCTGTTCATCGCGTAGGTGCCCACGGTCAGCATCCCGAACGGGTGCAGCGGCCACCACGCGAACCGGGCGCGCAGGAGCAGCAGCGTGCCCGCCACGGCCGCCCCCAGCAGGCCGTGCGCCACGTGGACCGGCAGGACGCGCGCATCGCCGACCCGGACGAACTCGTAGGACGGGGGGGACTTGCGGTAGTGCGCCGCCCCGCCCAGCCACATCGAGTTCGACCAGACGTGCGCCCACTGGTCCATGTTCACGCCGCCGTACTTGTACGCCGTGGTGATCCGGCCGTACGCGGAAATCGCCAGCGTCAGGACCGCCGCGACCGCGAAGACGCCCAACGCCCGCCGCGCCGACACGGCCGTCTCCCGGCAGGTCTTGAGGCCGTCCATGAGGTAGGGCATGAGGATCTCGCGCAGGTCGTGCATGTGTACCGCCTTGTGCAGCGTCAGCACCGCGAGCGTCGGGCCCGTGATCCACGCCGCGGGCACCCAGCCCGTCAGCACGTCCACCACCACGGCATTGGTCTGGACGAAGAGGAGGCCGGCCTCCGCGACCAGCCGGGTCAGGACCAGCAGGACCGCCGTGAAGGCCGCGATCACGAAGAGCGCCGCCCACCAGCTCACCCCGGCCCGGACCTGCCAGGCCAGCATCGCGGCGAATCCCCCCAGGAGCAGCGCCGCCGCGATCCGCGGGGGCATCAAGTCCGTGTCCGGATCGTCCCGGCCGGCGAGGGCGCGCTTCCACCACCCCTCCAAGGTACGACGGGCGGACCAGAACACAAAACCGGCCAGCACGAAGACGGCGCCGGCCGCCTCGTCGGTGCTGATTTTGACGCCCCAGCCGCCCCAGAACCCCGTGGCCCCGGCGCCCAGCCACGCCACGTACACGAAGCTGGCGCGGTAGGCCACGAAGCAGGCCCAGAGCGAGAACGCGATCTCCGTCGTGAGCAGGAAGGTCAGGCCCACGACCGAGAAGTAGAGGTTGGCCGACTGCAGGTTGAACTCGCTCCACGGCCGGTCGGGAAAGAACCCCCACATGGGCCAGGTGAGCGGGATCGCGGGCAGGCCCGGGGCGTAGGCGCGCAGGTTGTTGAGCCCGAGCACGACCCCGGGAACCGCGATGCCCGCCCACGTCACCGGGTTGGCGAGGAAGGCGTTCAGGAACCGGCCGGGCGCGGGCGCCCCGGCCACCGCCAGCGGCACCTGGACGATCGGGAAGATCAGCCGCTCGTGCCGCGCCCACTGCGCAAAGAGGAGCGAGCACAGTGCAAACAGCACCGCCCAGAGCCCGGCGATGAAGACGCACCACGCCGCCAGCGGCCGGACCCAGGCCCCCCACGGGATCCGCTCGCCCGCCTTCATCCCCTCCATGAATCCCCGGACCGCGGGGCTGGCCGCATCGCGGCTGAGCAGCATCCAGTCCGGCAGGAAGCGGAGGACCTGCCGGTCCCACTCGTTGGCGCCGGTCGCGTAGTACGCGGGCTGCGCGATCCAGCCCGGCAGGTACCGCATCAGCCCCGCCGACCCCACGCCGCCGCTGACCCCGATGAGCGCCCAGACGAGCAGCAGTTCGCCGGGCGCGAGCGGCGGCACCCGGGTGAACCGCCGCAGCACGGGGTTGACCCCCGCCGCCAGCGCGACGAGCAGGGCGATCGCGATCATCGGGAAGTGGTTGCCGATCAGCAGGCTGTTCTGGAGGTAGAAGTCGTTGTACGCCATCACGAGGTTGACGAGGAGGCAGGCCGCGAACCCGAGGCCGAGCGCCCGGGGGGTCACGGTGGCGGCTTCATCAATGGGGCAGGATGGCCTGGCCGGGGGTGCCGGTGACCAGCGAGACCACCATCCAGAAGGCGGCCATCGCCGATTCGCCCAGCACCAGCCCCAGGAAGAAGGGCAGCGTGCGGCGGTAGACCGACGCGCCGCCGAAGGTCATGATGAGGGACTTGGCCGCCCAGCCCAGCAGGATCGAGAACCAGAACATGCTCATGGCCCAGGTCCCGCACATCACCAGCCCGAACGGGTGGAGCGGCCACCAGACGAACAGGCCGCGCAACGCCAGCATGCCGCCGGCCAGCAGGCCGCCGGTCAGCAGGTGCGCGACGGACACGGGGAGCACCGGGGTGTCCCCCGCCCGGATGAAGTCGTACGCGGGCGGGTTCTTCTGGTACGACGCAAGCTGGTCGAGCAGCCAGTTGGGCTCGCCCACGTTGGCGAATTCGTCCATGTTCACGCCCCCGTACTTGTACGAGGTGGTGATCCGCCCGTACGCGGAGATCGCCAGCGCCACCACGGTCGTGGCCACGAACGCCCAGAGCACCGGCCGCAGCCGGACCCGGGCCGCGTCCGCCGCCTTCATCCCGTTCATGACGTAGGGCATGAAGATCTCGCGCAGGTCCAGCATCACGACCGCCTTCTGCATCTGGAAGACCCCCAGCGTGGCGCCCGTGAGCCAGCCGTGCGGGAACAGCCCGGTCAGGAGGTCGTACCCGATCACGTTGCTCTGGACGAACATGAGGCCCGCCTCGGCCACGATCCGGGTGAGGACGAGGAGGATCACCACGAACATGACCGTGCCCAGGACCGCCGCCCAGGGCTGTGCGCCGGCCAGCCAGCCCCAGCCGGCCATGCCGGTGACCCCGCCGGCGATCAGGACCAGCGCGAGCCGCGGCGGGAAGGGGTCGAGGGCGGCGTCGCTGGTGCCCGCCAGCGCCCGCCGCCACCACGCGCCCAGCGACCGGCGGGCCGTCCAGCACAGGAACCCCGCGATCGCGACCTGGGCGCCAGCGGCCTCGAAGACCGTGAGCTGCGTGGTCCAGTTCGCCCAGTACCCGGTGGCGCCGGACCCCAGCCAGGCCACGTAGACGAAACTGAGCTTGTACAGCACGAAGAAGGCCCACATCGAGAACGCGATCTCGGTCGTCAGCAGGAAGGTCAGGCCGACCACCGAGAAATACAGGTTGGCCTGGTCCAGCCGGAACTCGCTCCACGGCCGGTCCGGGAAGATGCTCCACACCGGCCACGTCAGAGGGATGGCGGGGATCCCGGGCGCGTAGTCGCGCAACCCGTTGATCGCATAGATCACGCACGGGATCAGGATGCCCCACCGGGTCAGCCGGTTCGAGAGGAAGGCGTTGAGCAGCTTCCCGCGCGGCGCGGCCTGCGCCAGCTCGAGCGGGAGCTGGATGATCGGGAAGATGAGCCGCTCCCGGTCGGCCCACTGGTGGTAGAAGAGCGACACCAGCGCGAAGTTCGAGGCGTACAGGAAGAGGATGAAGCTGAACCACGCCGTCATCGGCGCGACCCACGCCCCCCACGGGATCCGGCCGCCGTGCGGGAGGCCCTCCATGAACCACCGGACCGCGGGGCTGGCGGGATCGCGGCTGACGACGAGCCAGCCGGGCAGGTGGTCGAGGATGAACTTCTTGTACTCGTTGGCCCCGGTGGCGTAGTACGCCGGGCTCACCATCCAGGACGGGAAGTACCGCATGATGCCCGCCGAGCAGATGCCCCCGGCCACCCCGACCATGCCCCAGATGAGCAGCAGCTCCCCGGCCGCAAGGCCCTCCACCCCGAACCACCGGCGCGCGGCCACGTTCACGCCCAGGACCAGGGCCATCAGCAGGGCGATGGACGCGACCGGGAAGTGGTTGCCGATCAACAGGGTGTTCTGGAGGTAGTAGTCGTTGTATGCCATCACCAGGTCGATCGCGATGGAGGCCAGCAGACCGATCGCGACGGCCCGCGCGGTGACCGGCAACCCGGGGGCCCGCCCGCCGCCGCTCATTCGAACGAGAGCGCCGCCAGGGCCAGCTCGCCGGGTCCCGGCGTCCCGCCCGTGACGTGGAGCCCGATCCCGGCCAGCGCCTGGGCGTCGAGCTGCTCATTGCCGGCGGGATTCCCGAACCCGGGCGAGGCGTGCAGCGACGACAGCGCCACCGTGACCGTCGCCATGGCCCCGGTCCCGACGACCTCGTCGCTGATGTACTGCTCCCCGTCCGCCCCCCGCGCGCCCGCGAACGCGGCGGCCTCCCGCGGCCCGATGCCGTCCTCCTTGACCACGAACCGGAACCGGACGCCGCGGGGCGCCCGGAGCCGGGCCACCAGCCGGCGGGCCCCGGCCACGTCAATCGGGCCCGCGGGGGTGCGGACCAGGTCCACGCCGCAGCCCCAGCCGCCGTTCAGTGAATAATGGAAGACCCCCGCCTCGGGCCCCGCGGTAAATGTGCCCTCGCACCGGCTGGCAGGATCGCCCCACGTCGCCCCCTGCACCGGCCGGCCCGGCCAGGCCGCGTAGGGGAAGGCCGGGAACGGCGTCCGCCCCAGCTCCGGCTGGACGTCCACCCCCGCGACCGGCAGCGGCGATTCCGGCCGCCGGTCACCCAGGGCCACCGGAAGCGCGAGCGGGCTGGCCGCATGGAGGGCGGCGACCCGCCCGTTCATGTCGCGCATCGCCGACCAGAGCGGCTCGTACGGCTCATCCTCGAGGTCCACGATCCCGTAGTTCGAGTCCTCGCCGTCGAACCGGCCGCCGGGCGGCTGGTCGAAGTACTGGAACCAGTGGAACCCGATGACCTCCGGCAGGGCCGCGAGCCGCTCGACGCTGCGGGTATACCGGCGGGCACGGTCGGCCTGGGTCGCCACCGTCACGTCGGCGCCCTTCAGGTTCCGGTCGCCCGACCGGTTCTGCACGGCCCGCCAGGAGAACTCCGTCACCAGCACGGGCTTGCCGGTCAGCAGGTACAGGCGGTCCACGTCCATCGGCTCCGGCCGGCCGCTCTTGATGTAGTAATCCACGGAGATCGCGTCCGAGGCCTCCCCCACCGCGTGGATCACCGCCGCGGGGGCGTCGCCCGCGAACCGGACGCCGAGGATGAGGTGGCGCGTGTCCACCGCGCGGACGGCCCGGACCGCCAGCGTCATGAACCGCGCCGCCGCCTTGCCCGCGAACGCCTCCGCGATCTCCGGCTCCTCCGCCAACTGCCGCTCCCAGTCGCCCTTGTGGTTCCGGATGCTGAGGTACGCCGAGTCGCCCGCCCGCGCGGCGAGGAACTCCCCGGCGACCCGCCGGCCCGGCGCGTCGTCGGCCAGGCCGAGGTAGGTCTCCAGCAGCGAGCCGCCGGCGGTGGGCCACCCCGCCGCGCCGTACCACGGCAGCTCGTTGTCGAGGAAGTACCCGATCAGGAGGGGGTCCTTCGGCCGGGCCGTGCCGACCTGCGTCCGCGCCGCCTCCATCATCCGCGCCGCATACCGGGGATCCCAGAGGTCCATGAGGCGGTGGGGTGCGCCCACCCCGAGCGTCAGCGCCACGCAGTAGGGCAGCGCCTGGCGCTCCATCGCCGGGTCGCTCCAGGCCCCGATCGTGTTGAACCCGGCGCCCTTCAGGCGGTCCGCCGTGAACGCGGCCCACGCAGCGAGGCCGCCCCGCTTCGCGCCGCCGCGGTAGACGGGCGAGTCCTTCGCGGGACTGGTGTCGTCCGGCCTGACCACGTCCACCCCCATCGAGTAGAACGGCCGGCCGTCCGGCGGCGCCGCGAACCAGTACCGCCCGTGGTCGCGCACGATGGTGAAGAACCGGTGGGCCGGGGGGGGGGCCGGGGCGGCGGAGGCGCCCGCCATCCAGAGACCGGCCAGCAGCGAGGTGAGGTTCATGCGGGAGCCTCCACTATAACGCGGGACGCCCGCTCCGCCGGAACCACCGGTCGGCCAGCAGCAGGCCGAGATTGAAGGTCATCGGGACTTCCCGCAGCCGCCCGACCCGCCGGACCAGCCGGGCGAAGGGGTGGACCTCGACCCGGAGGAACTCGTCCGGCTCGGGCGCGGGAAACCGGACGCGCCGGGCGTCCAGCGCCAGGTACATGGTGCTCTTGAGCGTGGTGGAGGCGGGCGAGGGGAACCAGGCCCCGAGCCGGATCCACCGCCGCGCCGCGTACCCGGTCTCCTCGCGCAGTTCGCGGCGCGCCGCCGCGAGCGGCGACTCCCCCGGCTCGATCTTGCCCGCCGGCAGCTCGAGCAGCGTCCGGCGCACCGGATGGCGGTACTGCCGCACCAGCACCACGCCGCCGGAGGCGGCGACCGCGACCACGTGGACGACGCCCCCGTGCGGCCGGTAGACGTACTCGAACCGGCGGCCGTGGTACCGGACGTCTTCCGCGACGACCGTGAACCGGGGATGCCGGAGGAGGACCCGCCGCCGGAGCACCCGCGCCCGGGCGCGGCCCGGCCGCCAGTTCCTCATGAGGCCCGCATCAGGTGGCCCAGCGTCCCGCGGTACCCGGCGTGGCGGGGATCCAGCCGGATCGCCTCCCGGATCGCGTCCATGGCCTCCGGCCGGCGGTTCAGCCACAGCAGCATCTCGCACAGCTCGGACCACAGGGAGGCATCCCCCGGTGTGACGGTGAGCGCCATCCGGATGTACCGCTCGGCCTCGTCCGGCCGGCGGCGCTTGCGCGCCCCCCCGATCAGCTTGCCCAGCACCCGGCGCTCGTCCGCGCCCGCCACCCGCGGCTCGTAGACCCGGATCTGGCGGCGCCAGGCCAGCGCCTCGTCCAGCCGCCACTGGTCCTCCGCGCGCCGCGCCAGCTCCGCCCAGAGCTGGAGGTCCCGGTACTCGCCCGCGTCGGCCCGCTTGAGGTACGCGGCGGCCGCATACGGATCCTGCGCGTACCAGACGCGGCCGAGGAAGTACTGCACCGAGGGGAAGTCCCCCGCCACCTGCTCGAGCGCCGCCGCCTGCTCCGCCACGGCCGCCAGCTCGCCCCGGCGCAGCCGTCCCTCGACCGCGGCCAGCGCGCCCTCGATCCCCGGCAGGGTCGGCGTGGGCCGGGGTTCGTCGCGCTCGGCGGCGATCCGGTAGACGTAGTACCCGCCCTCGACCTGGTCCAGCCGGTCCGGCAGCGCGAGGAGCCGGGCGTGGCGCCGCCAGTATTCCGCCCAGACCCCCAGGTCGCGCGCGGTCCAGCCCTCCATCGTCTGCAGTTCGCGCACGAACAGCGCGCCGACGTGGTTGTGGACGAGGTGGGTGACACCCAGTTGCCGGACCCGGCGCGCGAGGTCCTCCGGGGTCGTGCTCGCGCGGATGGCGGCCAGGAGCGGGAACGGCTCGTAGACCGACGCCACCACGGTGCCGTACGGCGCCGGGAAGGCCCGGCGCTCCCCCACCAGCAGCACGCGGCTGCGGGGCGGGAGGCGCTCCGCCAGCCGGGAGGTCATCTCGCCGTAGACCCCCAGCGTCCGGGCCGCGTACGCCCCGGGCGCCTCAAGGCCCACCCCGGCCACCAGCGCGCCCGACGCGACGGCGGCCACGGCCGCGGGGCCCGCCTGCAGCACGACGAGCGTCCCGGCCAGCGCCGCGGCCGTGCGCGGCCG
>CAYNUZ010000107.1:0-8173 GCA_964400385.1 uncultured bacterium
CGGCGAGGCGGGGCACGGGGCTGAACGGCAGCGCCGGGGCCGGCGCCGCGGGCGGGACGCGGCCCGCCGAGCCGGCATGCAGGGCATCCACCCGCCCATTCGTCCGGGTGATCCGGCGCATCAGGTCCCCGTACGGCCGGTCATGGATATCCACCAGCCCGAAGTTCACGTCCTCCCCGTCGCCCCGCCCCTGGGGGCTCTCGTCGCACCACTGGAACCAGTCGAACCCGATGACGAACGGGAGCCGCGCGCCGGCCTCCACGAAGTGCTCGTACGCCTTCCCGCGCGAGGCCTGGTACCGGACCCGGGACCCGAACCCGATCGTGTTCCGGTCCCCGCTGCGGTTGTCGTACGGCGCGTGCCAGGAGAACTCCGTGACCCACAGCGGCTGGCCGGTCAGCCGGTGCGCCTCGGCCGCCTGCGCGGCGGGGAATTCCCCCTCCGCGATGTACAGGTTGATCGAGACCACGTCCGTGTGGCCCTTCTGGGCCGCGATGACCTCCATGGCCGGGAAGCCCGCGTACCGGACCCCCAGGATCGGCCGGTGCGGGTCGAGCGCGCGGACGATCCGGCAGGTCCGGGCGAAGAACTCCCGGGCCACCATCCCGAGGAACGCGATCCGGTCGGGCCGCGTCCGGTCCAGGGCGGCCCCAAGCGAGGGCCGCCGGGACAGCGCCCCCCACGAACCGTAGGTCGTCCCCCAGGCGGCGTTCAGCTTCGCGATCGTCCGGTGCCGCCGCCGCAGGAAGGCGACGACTGCGCGCCGGTTGGGATCGGCCGGCTTCCGGCCATCGAAATAATCGTGCATCCAGGTGTCCCGCCACGGGATCTCGTTGTCGAGGAACCAGCCGACCAGCGCGGGGGCATCGCGCAGCCCGCGGATCTGGGGTTTGACCAGCGCCTCCACCTGCGCATCCCAGTCAGGGTCGAAGAGCGGCTTGAGCTTCCCCTTGACCTGGAGGGACTTCCAGATGTTGAGGCACTCGGTGTACGGCGTCTCCCGGTACTTCCAGCACGCGTGATTCCAGGCCCCGAGGCCGCGGAAGTGCCACGCCTTGAGCCGCCGCTCCGTCGCGGTAATCCACCGCATGAAACTCCCGCCATTGGACTTGATGCCGTCGTACGCGGGAGCGCCGGGGACCCGGCTGCCGTGTTTCGGTCCCACGCACTGGACCGAGGTGTAGACCATCCGCCGGCCCGCGGGATCCACCAGCCAGTGCACGCCCCGGTGCTTCGCGATCGAGAAGAACGTCCGGCCCGCCATGGTGGCCTTCAGGCTAGCACGAGGGAGGACGATGGCAGGAGGGCGCGGGCGATGGTGCCGCCGCCCAGGACCTCCTCGCCGCGGTAGACCACGGCGGCCTGGCCGGGGGTTACGGACCGCTGGAGCGCCAGGAATTCGATCCGGGCCCGCCCGCCGGGAAGCGCGCTCATGCGTGCGGCCGCCCCGGCGTGCCGGGACCGGATCTTGACCTCGACCTCACCGCCCGGCCACTCCGCCGGCAGGAGGTTCAGCCCCTCGACTTCGCACCCGGGCGCGTACAGCTCGGCCTCGGGACCGACGACCACGGTATTGGTCTCAGGCTCAAGCGCGACCACATGCAGCGGCGCGGTGGACGTCAACCCGAGACCCTTGCGCTGGCCGATGGTGAAGAGGTGGATCCCGCGGTGGGCACCCAGCACCTTTCCGGCCGAGTCCACGATCCGGCCCGTCCGGTCGCCGAGCCGCCGCGCCAGGAATCCCGCCGTGTCCCCATCCGGGATGAAGCAGATCTCCTGGCTGTCCGGCTTGTCCGCCACGGGCAGCCCCAGCTCGCGGGCACGGGTCCGCACCGCGGCCTTGGTCATGTCCCCCAGCGGGAACCGGGTCCGGCGGAGCTGGTCGCGGGTCAGGCCGTGCAGGAAGTACGTCTGGTCCCGGTCGCGGTCCGCCGCCCGGAACAAGCGGTCGCCATCCACGACGCGCGCATAGTGCCCCGTCGCCACCGCCGCCGCCCCAAGCCCCTGGGCGTGCGCCAGCAGCGCGCCGAACTTGACCGCGTGGTTGCAGGGCGCGCACGGGATCGGCGTCCGGCCGGAGGCGTAGGCCTGGAGGAAGGGATCCAGCACGTCCCGCTGGAACGCCTCCTTTACATTGAGGACGTAGTGCGGGATGCCGAGCCGGGCGGCCGCCTGGCGGGCGTCGTCCACGTCGAGCGCCGTGCAGCACCGCTGGCCGGCGATCGTCGTTGGCGCGTCGCTCCCGTCCTCGGCGCACGGCACCACGCGCATCGTGATCCCGATGACCTCGTGGCCCTGCTCCACCAGCAGCGCCGCCGCCACCGCGGAGTCCACCCCTCCCGACATCGCCGCCACGATCCTTTCACGCATCCTTCGATCATAGCCTACCGCGCCCTCCGCTTGACCCGACCCATATTTATGGGAAGATGAGGACATGAAAACCACCGTTGAAATCCCCGACGCCATGTTTCGCAAGGCGAAGGCCACTGCGGCGACCCGCGGGCAGAGCTTGAAACAATTCCTCAACCATGCCATCGAGGCGGAACTCGGTCATGAGAAGCCCGTGAAGGGGGGCAATCCTCCCTGGATGAGGTTCGTCGGGTCGGTCTCCCGCGCGGAATCCCGCCGCATCATGCGCATCGTTGACAAGGAATTCGGCCAGGTCGAACCCGCCGACTGGAAGTGATCCTCGACACCGTCGCGCTGGACAGCCTTCTTGCCGGCGACCGCCATCTCATCCGACTGCTGAAACCCCATTCGCCCCTGTCTCTGCCGGCCATTGCGCTCGCTGAATACCGCTTCGGGCTTCTGAGCTCCACGCAACGCCAGAAACTTGAATCCGCCCTCGATGGGCTCGAGGGCGTGAGCGTCATCCTCTCGCTCGATTCGGCGACCGCCCGTCACTATGCCGTCATCCGACATGAACTCGCATTGGCAGGCACGCCCATTCCCTGGCACGACATCTGGATCGCCGCGCTCGCCCGCCAGTACAACCTCCCGGTGGTGACCCAGGACGCCCATTTCGCCCGCGTGAAGGGACTCAAGCGGATCAGCTGGTAGCCGCACGCCTCCGGCCGGCAGCACGCCGACCGGAGGCCGCTTCACCGCCGGATCAGAGCATCGCCCGGCACCAGGCGGCGATCAGGTTCGGATTCGTGCCCTGGGAGGCCTCGTAGACCGCGACCGCGATCATGTCCCAGCGGCGTTCGCGGGCGGCACGCAGGGCCGTCCGCTTCGCCTCAAGGATGCCGCGCACCAGTTCATTGTCCGTCCCGTCCACCACGAGCTGCAGACCGATCTGGATCAGGCTCTCATTGATCCTGGCCGCGACCCCATCCAGCGGGACCAGCCCGTCGCGGTCGGCGATGGTCATCAGGGCCACAAAGAGCGGGACCAGCTCCGCCGTCGTCCGCTGCCAGGCGGGCATCCGACCCTGCTCCTGGTCGAGGAGGGCGTGACCGGTCGGGCTGTCGATGAATCCCGCCACCGGTTCCCCCTTCGCGGTGGACGCCGGCAAGGCCAGGAGGCTCTCCCGCATCGCCTCCGGCTTGTACCCTGCGCCGATCCGGAGGATCCCGGCGATGACCACCTCCTGGCGCCGGTCGTACTCGGCGATAGCCGGCGCACGCCGCTCCGCCATCAGCGCCTTGACCACGTCGGGAGCCGTGCCTCCCTCGAGCGCCGGCAGGCCGATCCGGGCGGGCTCCTCGTCGAGGAATTCGTCCGCCAGGGTGGTCAAGGCCACGAGGCCGTGGCGGCGGCCCACGGCGGTCAGGGCGCAGAGCGCCTTGATCAACCCCTCCGTCTCCCGGCGACTGATCGGCAAATCTCCCGCCTGCGCGATGAACATCTCACGGGCCGCCGGGGCCACCTCCGCGCGGTCGACGCGGGGCGCTGCCCCGGCCGGCGCCGGTTCGACGGCGCCCCGGACCGTCTCCTTCAGGTCTTCCCAATCGGTGCAGCCGTACTCGACGGCGAGGCAGAACTGCATGCGTTGCAGGGACACCTCGATCCGGCCGGGCGTCAGCAGCTCCGCGTCGGAGATGCCCCCGAGGTAGGTGAGGTGCCGGACGACCGGGAGCACAGCGGCGTCGCCGCGGCGGAACGCGTCGAGCAGGTCCTTGGCTTCCTTGCGGAGGAACTCGAGATTCGGCTTGGCGGGCAGCGACTTCGGCATGACAGGGCCTCCTTTCAATGTGCGCCCTTACGTCCGCGGTACGGGCTGAAAGAAGGTTTCGTTTGTACGGCGGTACTGCCTGGGGTGGGTTCAACCCTTCCCGCGGACGGGCGGCGCCCCCCGACGCCTGAGCCCAGCGTACCGCCGCAGCGGAAGGGAATGCAATCCCCGGGGGGTTACTTTTTTTTCTTCGGGTGGGCGCGCCAGGCGGTGACCGCGGCCTGCATGGCCTGCTCCGCCAGGACCGAGCAGTGGATCTTCTCCGGGGGCAGGCCGCCCAGCGCGGCGGCGACCTCCTCGTTCGTGATGGCCAGGGCCGACTCAACGGTCTTCCCCTTGATCATCTCGGTCAGCATGCTGCCGGTGGCGATGGCCGCGGCGCAGCCCAGCGTCATGAACTGGGCCTCCGTGACCTTCCCCTCCCGGATGTTCAGGAACAGCCGCATCAGGTCGCCGCAGGTGCCGTTCGAGGAGTCGCCGACCGCATTGGCGGACGCCAGCTCCCCCACGTTGCGCGGGTTGTGGAAGTGGTCGAGCAGGATCTCGCTATACACCGGCATGGGTGTGCTCCGCGGCCTGCTTCTTGAGGTAGTCCTGGTACGACGGCGACATCTTCCGCAGCCGCTGCACGATCGGCCCGAGGACCGTCAGCGTGTCCTCGATCTCCTGCTCGGTCGTCGTGGCCCCGAGGCTGAACCGCAGCGAGGCGTGGGCGCGCGCGGCGTCGAACCCCATCGCGGTCAGGACGTGCGAGGGGTCGAGCGAGCCGGAGCTGCACGCCGACCCGGTGGAGACCGCCACGCCCTGGAGGTCCAGGCTCATCATCATCGCCTCGCCTTCCACGAAGTCGACGCTCACGTTGAGGTGGCTCGGCAGCCGCAGCGTGGGATGGCCGTTCACATGGCAGTGCGGGATCCGGGCCAGGATCCCCTGCTCCAGCCGGTTGCGCAGCGCGGTCATCCAGTCCGCCCGCGCGGCCAGCTCGGTACGGGCCAGCTCGGCCGCCGCCCCCAGCCCGACGATCCCCGGCACGTTCAGGGTCCCGGACCGGCGGCCGGCCTCCTGTTCGCCCCCGGCGATCAAGGGGGTCAGCTTCGCGCCGCGGCGGACGAAGAGCGCACCGACCCCCTTCGGGCCGTAGATCTTGTGGGCCGAGAGCGAGAGGTAGTCCACCCCGAGGACGCCGACGTCCACGGGAATCCGGCCCACCGCCTGCGTGGCGTCGGTGTGCACCGGCACGCCGGCGGCCCGGGCGAGGCCCGCGATCTCCGCCACCGGCTCGATCGTGCCCACCTCGTTGTTGGCGAGCATCACCGAGACCAGCGCCGTCTTCGGCGAGAGCGCCTTCCGGACCTCGGCGGGATCCACCAGCGCGGTGCCGTCCACCTTCGCCAGAGTCACGCGCCAGCCCTGCCGCTCCATGGCGTGCGCCGGCTCGAGCAGGCTGGGGTGCTCGACCGCGGTGGTGACCAGGTGCATCCCGCGGCTCTTGTGCGACTCCAGGACGCCCCGGATCACCGTGTTGTTCGACTCGGTCGCGCCGCTGGTGAAGAAGACCTCCTCCGGACGCGACCCGATGAGCGCCGCCACCTTGACCCGCGCCTCCTCCACCATCTTGCGGGCGGCCTGCCCGAACCCGTGCGCGCTGGAGGCGTTCCCCCAGGCCTGGTCGAACGCCGGCTGCATGGCCGCCAGCACGTGCGGGTCCGGCGCGGTCGTGGCCGCGTGGTCGAGGTAGATGAGCTTCGCCATCAGGCGGCCTCCGTGACGAGAATGCCGCGCCGGTAGCCCTCACGGGAGACGGTCACCGTCGCGTAGCCGAGCGCCTTGAGCGCGCCTTCCAGCGCGGGAAACGACCGTTCGAGGTCGGCCAGGCGGTCCGGCTCGGCCTCGATCCGGGCCTCGGCCCCGAGGTGCCGGACCCGCAGGTCGCGCAGCCCGGGCACGATGCCGCGCACCGCGCGCTCGGCCGCCGCCACGTTCCGGACCACCTCGGGGCTGACCCGGATCCCGAACGCCACGCGCGAGGAGAGGCACGGCGCGGCCGGCTTGTTCCAGGTGTGGACGCCGAGCGCCTCAGCCAGCGCGCGCACCTCCGCCTTGCCGAACCCGGCCTCCCGCAGCGGGCTGCGCACGTTCCGCTCCCGACCCGCCTGCTGGCCGGGCCGGAAATCCCCAGCGTCGTCGAGCTGGAAACCGTCGGCGATCCACGCGTAGCCTTCGGCCGCGGCCAGGGCGGTGAGGCGGGTATAGAGCTCCGCCTTGCAGAAGTAGCACCGGTTGAGCGGGTTGGCGGCGTAGGCCTCGTTCTCGAACTCGCGGGTCGCGAGCTCCCGCAGGGGCGCGCCCATCATCCGGGCCGCCACCCGCGCCTCGTCCAGGTCTTCCGGCGCCAGGCTGGGCGAGACCCCGATCACGCCCAGCGCCCGGGGGCCCAGGGCGTCGGTTGCGGCCTTGAGCACGAGCGCCGAATCCACCCCCCCGGAATACGCCACGACGACACTCCCCATCTCCTGGAGGATCCGGGTGAGCGCGGCGGCCCTGGGGTGGAGCGCGGGATGCACGAAACGCCTCTCTTCAATAACTATAACAAGCGCCCGCGGGGTCCCCCGGGAGGGGGCCCTCAGACGCGCGTGGCGCCGACGGCCTCGGGTTCGAGCGCCCCGGTGGTGATGGACTCGGTCAGGCCGTCGCGGCCGTGCCGCGCCTCGACCACGACCTGGCCGTCCGCCGGCCGGTCCGCGTACCGCGCGAGGATCGCCGCGGTCCGGCGGCGCAGCTCCGCGTCCAGCGGGCCGATCCCCAGCGCCACGGGCCCCACGCAGTTGAGCGGCTTGAACCGCCACTCCGGCTCGGTCTGGAGCGCCTCGAGGTGGAAGTTGTCGTCCTCGTTGCGGCCGACCACGACGAACGCCTCCGGGTTGAACCGGAAGAACCGCCCGTACTTGATCACCTGCGCGAGGTGCACGGTCAGGCCCCCGGTGTGGTCCAGGATGTTGCGCAGCCGGTCCGAGTACGCCGGGTCGGTGAGCAGGCACCCGCCCGCGGGCGTCGGCGGCTCCTCCACCCCGTAGTTCTTCGCCATGGCGAACTGCTCCTTGCGCTGCCGGCCCTCGATGGCGCAGAGCTTCTCGCGATCCACCCACCCCTTGATCTCGGGAATCGTGGGCGGCAGCAGCTTCGCCGACAGCGGGCGCAGCAGCAGCCCCTCGAGCCCGCTTTCCTTCTCCACCGTCTGCATGGCCCGCCAGTGCTGCGACAGCGGCCGCTGGCCGAGGACCTCGCCGGTGATTACGAAGCTGGCGCCGGCCGCGTCCATGTACGGGCGGACCTTGTGCAGCATCAGGATCCGGCAGTCGATGCACGGGTTCATGTTCTTCCCCCAGCCGTGCTTGGGCTTGGCCACCATGTCGAGGTATTCCTGCCCGATGTGGACGACCCGCAGGTTGAACTTTTCCGAGGTGGCGATCTTGGTCGCGTCGCCGCACGAGGCGCCCTTGGCCCCGGCCGAGCAGAACGCCGTCTGGAAGTTGAAGGCCAGCACCTCGATGCCCTGGTCCTGGATGACCTTGACGGCCAGGCACGAGTCGAGGCCGCCGGAGAGGAGGGCGATGGCTTTCATGGGTGGAGGTCCATTGTAGCGCGGCGCGGGCGCGGGAAATTGTTACGCTGGGGGCGATGCCCGCCGTCGCGCTCCTGCAGGCGATCTGGACCCTCGTCCTGGTCGCAGCCCTCGTCGCGCGGCACGCGGCCTCCTTCCGCGCCCTGCCCGTCGTCTGGCACGTGACCCGGCCGGGGCTGGCCTGGCCGGCAGCGGGCGTGTTCCTGCCCCACTGGCTGCGCCTCGCGGCCGCCGCCGCCACCGGGCTGGTCGCGTGGCGCGCGGCGCGGACCCTCGGAACCGGCCTCCTCCGCTGGCAACGGGGCGACCGGGGTGCGGATCCGCTGGTGCAGTCCGGCACCCGCGTCCTGTGCGGGATCGCGCTGGCGGGAATG
>CAYNUZ010000108.1:0-8039 GCA_964400385.1 uncultured bacterium
CCGGCCGCGGCCCCCGCGCCCGCCCCGCACTGACGGAGCGCGCCACGCCCGCCCGCCGCTCCTGAGCCCCGTGCCGCACAAGACCTGCCTCGCCCTCATCTGGCACATGCACCAGCCGGAGTACCGGGATCCCGCGACGGGATCGGCGGTCCTGCCCTGGGTCCGCCTGCACGCGGTCAAGGACTACCTGGACATGGCGGTGCTGGCGGGGGAGCATCCCGCCGTCCGCCAGACCTTCAACCTGACGCCCGTGCTGCTCGACCAGGTGGAGGCGCTGGCGGGCGCGCCGGGCCCGGGCGCCGACGCGTGGTTCGACCTGGCGATGAAGCCGGCGGCCGACCTCACCGAGGCGGACGCGCTGTTCCTGGTCCGGAACTTCTTCATGGTGAACTGGGACCACGGCGTGGACCCGCATCCCCGGTACCGCGAGCTGCTGGAATTGCGCGGCCGCACGGGCCCCGAACAGGTCGGCCCGGCGGCCGCGGCGCGGTTCGCCACCCAGGACCTCCTCGACCTCGCGGTCCTCTTCCTGCTGGCGTGGACGGACGAGCGGTGGATCGCCTCCGACCCCGCGCTGCGCGCGCTGCGCGACCGCGGCGCACCGTACCGGGAGGCGGACAAGGCGGTGCTGCGCGAGGCCCACGCGGCCATCCTGCGGCGGATCGTCCCCGCATACCGGGAGCTGGCCGCGGGGGGGACGCTGGAGCTGTGCTGCTCGCCGCACTTCCACCCGATCTCCCCGCTCCTGATCGACCAGACTGCGGCGCACGACGCGCGCCCGGAGATGCCGCTGCCGGACCGCACGTTCCGGGGCGAGCGCGACGCGGCCTGGCAGCTCGACGAGGCGCTCCGGACCCATGCGGCGCGGTTCGGGGCCGCGCCCGCGGGCATGTGGCCGTCGGAGGGGGGCGTCAGCGAGGCGTCGCTGGCCCTGGCGGCCCGGAAGGGGATCCGCTGGCTCGCGACGGACCAGGAGGTCCTGGTGGAGAGCCTCCACAAGGGCGGGCAGCCCGTCCCGCCGGGGGCCGCCGCCACCCCGTGGCTGTACGAGACCGCCGCGGGTCCCGTCCACCTGTTCTTCCGCGACCACTACCTGTCCGACCTCATCGGGTTTGTCTACTCGCGCTGGCCCGCCGAGCAGGCCGCCGCGGATTTCGTCCAGCGGGTCCTCGCGGCCGGGCGGGCCGCGCCGGGGGACGGGGAAGCGCCCCCCCTCGTCACCGTGATCCTGGACGGCGAGAACGCCTGGGAGTCGTTTCCGGGGGACGGCCGCCCGTTCCTCGAGGCCCTCTACCGGGCGCTGGCGGCCGCGCCGGACATCGAATGCGTCACCCCGGCCGCGTACCTGGCGCGGTACGGCGACCGGTCACCGCGGCTGAACCGGGTGCGCGCGGGGTCGTGGATCAACCACGATTTCGGCATCTGGATCGGGCACCAGGAGGACCGCCAGGCGTGGAACCTGGTGGCGGCCGCCCGGGAGGCCCTGCTGGGGCGCGAATCCGCCCTGCCGCCCGCCACCTTCGCGGCGGCCTGGCGCCACCTGATGGCGGCGGAGGGGAGCGACTGGACGTGGTGGTACGGCACCGAGCACCACACCCTCCTGTCGGCGGAATTCGACCTGCTGTTCCGGCACCAGGTCCGGGAGGTCTTCCGGCTGGCCGGGGCCGAGCCGCCTCCCGCGCTCGACGATCCCATCAAGCGCCCCCAGGCCGGGTGGGGGTTCACCCCCCCGACGGACCACCTGGCCGTCATCCTGGACGGGCGGGTGAGCAACTACTACGAGTGGCTCCCGGCCGGCCAGTACATCCTCACCCATTCCGCGTCCGCCATGCACCGCAGCCAGACGCTGCTCTACGCCTTCCGGTTCGGGTCCGACCGGTCGGGCAATTTCCTCTTCCGGCTGGACCTCGACCTGCACCGGGAGATGTTCGAACACACCCGGATCATCCTGAAGCTCGCCGTCCCGGTCGAGGGCGAATGCGTCTACGAGCTCGGCGCCGCCGGCTGGGAGGGGCGGTTCGAAGGCCCCGCCGGCCACGTGGTCGAGGTCAAGGCCGCTTGTGAGACCGTGCTGGAGGGGCTGGTCCGGTTCTCACCGGCCCTCTCCAGGACCCCCGAACGGCGGTTCGCCCTCGTCCTGCGGGACCGGCAGACCGGCCGGATCCTCGAGCAGTGGCCGCCGGACGGCTTCCTGACCATCCGGAATCCGGAGGGGGAAGGATTCGCCGACGCCTGGGTGGTCTAGTCCGCAACGCCGCCCGGATCCGCCCGCCGCACCGATCGTCCAGCGTTCCGGGCGCGGAATATCCGGTCGCCGGGCCCCTCTCGTAAGGTACCAATAAGATATCTTATGTTAAGTCTTAAGGTACTGGGTCAGTTTGAATTTCATGTTGCTTGACAGACCTTGCACGGGTGCCCCGCTTGGCATAGGCTATGCTTATGCCCTCAAGCAAGCTCGATGCGAACCAGTCGGCTTTCGACATGGTGAGGAAGGCCACGGCTGGCGGGAAGAACCCGGCGGCGGTCGCCCTGGGCCGATTGGGCGGACTGAAAGGTGGAAAAGCCCGTGCCGCTAGTCTCTCCCCCTCAGCCCGTCAGGCCATCGCCAAGAAAGCAGCCAAGGCTAGGTGGAAGTAACTCCAAGGACCGGTCGGTGACTGTTTGCATTGGGGCCATCGCCGAGGATGGCTTTCTTGTGGGGTGCGCTGATCGTCAGATGACCGGGACGCTTAAGTTTGATGCCAATCAACCCAAGACCAGGGCAATTGCACATGATTGCGACATCCTTTTATCAGGAGATCCAACGGCTCATGACGAGGCAATTGGACTTATTGAACAGAGGATACGGGACGGCAAGGTTGACCCATCCCATAATTCCCTTGTAAACGCATACGCACGCGCCCTTTCGGATGTTCGAAACAAGAGGATTGAAACCAAGTTTCTATACCCTAAGCAACTTGACCTTGCCGCATATTTCCAGAGGAGGGGTCGTGCCGTCGTCCTCAAAGAATTGGATGAGGCAATTAGCCAGTATGACGAAAAGGAGTGGTCAGCCGATTGCTTGATGGTTGGCTACGAGGGTAATCGTCCCCAGTTGCACACAATCACACGACTTGAGGCCGTCTCCTGCACTCAAGACGCATTCGGTGTTGTTGGAACGGGCTCAACCATTGCCTATACCGTACTTAAATCGCTCAGGTACAGAGCTACTACTCCGACGCTGCAAGCATTGTTCCTTGTGTACTACGCCAAGAGAATGGCAGAATGGGACCCCTACGTCGGCAAAGAAACAGATTTATTCCAAGCCATTGGCCCCAACTTGCGGAACGGAGATGATGATTTGGGGTGGGCGCTGGTAACTGGACTGGATGACTTCTTCCGGGACTCTTTTGAACGGATTGCCACTCTTCAAGATGGAGTGTTGAGGGAATTCGTTTCGGCAATGCAGCCTTCTACAGAGAAGATGATTGCAGACTTGAAGGCCGGAAAGTTCACCAAGAACAACTAGTCGCAGTTGACAATGCTTGAGCGGTCAAGTATAATGTCCTCACGATGAACAACTTAGACAGAGACAAGCAAATCCAAGTGGTGTCGGCGCTCGTCGAGGGCAACTCCATCCGCGCCACTTGCCGTATGACCGGAGTTGCCAAGAATACCGTCGTTTCCTTGCTGGCCCGCTTGGGAGAGGCTTGCCAAGCACACCATGACCGGGCTGTGAGGGCACTCCCCGACCGCTGCGCGGCCTTCCAAGCGGATGAGATACACACCTTCTGCTATGCCCGCAAGAAGAACCTCCCAGAGCATCTTCGCGGTGTGCCCGGGTTCGGGGACGTTTGGACGTGGACGGCGATCTGCGATACGACCCGCCTGATGGTGTCCTGGCATCTTGGTGGCCGCCGTACTGAGGATGCTGTCGCGCTCATGGAGGACTTGGTATCGCGTGTCCCCCACCGCTTTCAGGTCAGCACCGATGGTCGGATGCCCTATGTTACGGCCCGAGCGCTTGCGGGTGGAGGGCGGGTGGACATGGCACAGGTCAAGAAGATATTTGCGAGGGTTCCGTTTGATGACGCCGTGCGCCGCTACGCTCCCGCTGAGTGCATTGGCGTCAAGCTGGTCCGCAAGCGTGGATCACCGGACATGGACCGGGTTTCCACGTCCTACGTCGAGCGGTCCAACCTCACGATGCGTATGGGGATGCGGCGCTTCACCCGGTTGACGAATGGGTTTAGCAAGAAGGTCGCAAACCTTAGGTCTGCTGTGGCCCTGCATTTCACCTATTACAACTGGGTCCGAATCCACCAGACATTGAGAGTGACGCCAGCCATGTCCGCTGGACTGACTGACCACTTATGGGGCATTGGAGATATAGTGGACCTTCTTGAAAAGAAAATTTCACCGCGAGATGCCAAGTACCCAGAGGCACCGCAACTCCAGCCCTTGCTATAATTCGCTTGGACACAGATCATGCCAAAAGAATGGAAACACGTCATGCTCCGCATCGAGGGCGAGAAGATCGAGCCCGAAAAACTCTTTACTGCATTTAGAGAGTTCTATGCCCTGGTTAGCGAGGTTTCCAAGAATGTCTACAATGGGCAGCGAGTCCAATGGCACGCGCAAGTAAAAGACCTCAGCAATGGGCTAGTCTTGACCCCAGCCGACCCAACGCAGTCCCCCCTTGCTCCGGTTGCCGCTGCATTCAACAAGGGATTCAAACAAATCTCCACAACTGAATCTCAAAAGCTTCCGGACTACTTTTCGCCGAAGGCGGTTGAACACGTTCATAAACTTGCAACGGTTTGGCCTCCAAAAGTTGGAAAGCCAACAAGGCGCATCTCTATTAGTGGCAACGGATCTCACTCTGAAGATGCCTTGATTGTTTCGGACAAGATTGCTTCAGGGGTAAGCCGTTTTGTAACTGGAACAAGAGAGGAGACTGGAGAGGTAGACGGATTGCTACAAGTCATTGATGCACACAAGGGGTTTAAGTTTAGGATTTACGATGAATTATCCGGGCTTCCTGTCATCTGCAATGCGCCAGAAGGGAAAGAAAACGAAATTAAGAGAATGGTGGTTGATCCTGATAAGTTTGAACATCGCGTATCGGCAACTGGTCTAGTTGCATACAGTGTAGATGGTCGCCCAGTCCATTTGACTGTCAAGACTATTAAGGTCATTCCTAGCAACAAGGATTTACCAGATGAAGAGGACATGAAGAAGTTGTTTCGAGGAATGAAATAGTGGCTATGCGAAAGATTGTTTACTGGGACTCAATGGCCTTCTTGCGTGTATTTAAGGTTGAAGATGATCACGAAAGATATGACGAGGTAATTGAATCCGCAAAGGTAGGAGCGACGATTATTGTCACCTCTGCGCTTACTCTTGTGGAAGTTGTCAGATTGAATAGCGGCAAAATTAGGATGGACGAAAAGGCTGAGGAAACTATTCGAGGATATTTCAAGAGAGATTACATCAAGGTATTTAGCGTAACAGCAACCGTGTCAGAGGAAGCCAGGAAAATGATTTGGAGTCACGATCTAATGCGAGATGATGCCATACACATCGCTACCGCCGTGGTCACGGGTGCCTCTGAACTGCATACAACTGATCCCGCATTGATTAAGCTAGACAACAAGTACGGGTTCTACGTCGGCCCGCCAAGGATGACTCAAACTAGATTCAAGGGAGTCTAGTGTCACGGTTCCCCATCTATGCAAGTGAACATAAGTATGAGGTTTCGGCGGGGACCGAGAAGGCAGAAAACGCCCCCGAATTGCATTGCTAGTCAATGAGATTCAAACTGACCCACTACCAGTCTTAATCAAGGGGCCTGAATCGCCCGCCGCAAAGGGACGGGCAACGGATCCCGCGAAACGGCTCAGCGGCTGGACCAGACCTCGAACGCGGTGAATTCCCCGGTGGCCGGCAGCCAGGCCGGCTCGACTCCGGCCACGTGGGCCCCGGATGGCCCGGCCGCGAGGTCTTCCAGGAGCGCCTGCAGGGCCGCCTCGGGGCCCTCCGCGACCACCTCGACCGACCCGTCCGAGAGGTTTCGCACCCCCCCGACCAGCCCGAGGAACCCGGCCCGCTGCCGGACGAACCACCGGAACCCGACCCCCTGGACCCGGCCGCGGACCGCGGCTTCCAGCCGCCCCCCCGCCTTCATTTCGCCGGGGGCTTCTTCCTCGGGGGAAAGATGGATTCCAGGGTCGCGGACCCGCTCTGGCTCGCCCCGATCATCCCCCGGGCGAGGGTGAACAGCCACCGCTGTTCGCCCTTCCCGTCCGGCACCTTGTCAGCGTGCATCTCCATCGCGAAATCCAGCCGAAGGCTGCGCGAGAGCGCGACGCGAGCCCCGAAATCGGCCGCCCGGCCCGCATATTCCCCGAAGAACTTCAGCGTGGACCCGAAGAACGTGCGGGGAATGACCCCGATGCCCCCGAAGGCGCGGCCCACGAACCGGCCGGTTCCGGCCCCCAGGGTCGCCTCCACCGGCCAGCCCGAGAGCAGCCAGTCCCAGGTGCCGGCGCCGTAGTAGGTCTCCGCCTCCCGGCCTTCCGGGCCGTACTCCCGTTTCGGCCGCGGCACGGCCATGTTCCACACCGAGTTCTCGGCCCCGGCCGCCAGCCCCGGCGCCCACCAGGCGTCGGGGAACGGTTCGGCGCCGACCTTGAGGAAGGCCGTGGACTGGCCCTTCCAGGCGGACCCGTTCGGCTGGTCATAGAGGTCCGGGGTCGCGAACCCGGCCTCGGCGTGGCCGAGGATGCCGTACCCGGCCTTGACGGTCCCCCGGTGCAGGCCGACCGCGTACGAACTGCCCTTGATGACCCAGGCGGAGGGGACCAGCACCAGCCCAGTCGGGCCGCGCTGCGAGAGGCCGGGAAACTCGCGCGCGGCGCCCGCGGCGGGGAGGGCCAGCCACAGCCCCGGCAGGAGGAGGTGGGCGACCGTCATGCGCATGCTGGTCCGTATTGTAGGGGGATTCCTTTGCGCCCCGCCAGCATGCTAGGATAGGCGGGTCCGCGAAGTTTCCGTTCGGGGAGTAGCGCAGTTGGCAGCGCGCCTGGTTCGGGACCAGGAGGCCCCGGGTTCAAATCCCGGCTCCCCGAGTCTTCCGCAAGCCCGCCCGGTCCCGCCGGGCGGTTCAGCCCCACCCGAGGCGCAGCCGCCACACCGCGAAGATGGCCTCCCAGACGACCGACCGGGACAGCTTGGACTCCCCCTCGACCCGGCCGGTGAAGACGATCGGCACCTCGACGAACCGGGCGCCCGCGCGCCGGGCCCGCTCCTTGAGCTCGATCTGGAAGGCGTACCCGTTGCACCGCATCCGGTCCAGCCCGAGGCGTTTCAGCAGCCCCGCCCGCCATCCGTTGTACCCGCCGGTGAGGTCGGTGAGCGGGACCCCCGTAACCAGGCGCGCGTAGGCGTTGGCGAAATAGCTGAGGAACAGCCGCATCCACGGCCAGTTCATGACCCGGATGCCGCCGAGGTACCGCGATCCCACCACCGCATCCGCCCGCGCGAGGGCGGCGAGCATGACGGGCAGGGTCGCCGGGTCGTGCGACCCGTCCGCGTCCATCTGGAGGACCGGGTCGTACCCGTGCCGGAGCCCCCACCGGAAGCCGTCGAGGTACGCCGTGCCCAGCCCGAGCTTGGCGGGACGCGGGAGGACGTGGACGCCGCGGCCGAGCCGGCGGGCGAACGCCGCCGTCCCGTCCGGGGACGCGTCGTCCACGATGAGGAGCGCCGCCCGCGGCGCCGCCTTCCGGATCCGGGGGACGAGCCGGCGCAGGTTCACCCGCTCGTTGTATGTGGGAATGACGATCAACGGTCTCACGGTACTGATGCCATCGGGGCGCCGGGATTTGAACCCGGGACCTCTTGCACCCCAAGCAAGCGCGCTACCAAACTGCGCCACGCCCCGTGGGTGCTCCAACATAATCACTTCCCTGCTCGAGCGCGGCTGCGGAAAACGGCTGGTCTGTCCAGAAGTCTGTCACTTTCCCTTCCACAGACTCACCGGGTTGACGGGTCCCGGC
>CAYNUZ010000109.1:0-8029 GCA_964400385.1 uncultured bacterium
CGCCGCCGCTGATCCCCGTGCGCCCCGGCCGCGTGGCGCTCCTGCTCACCGCCAGCGTCCTGGCCGGTGGCTGCCTCGCACCGGCCCGGCCGGTGGCGCCCCCCCCCGCCGTCGAGGCCCCTCCGCCCGGCCCCCCCACGGTGCAGGACACCGCCTGGCAGTTCCCGATCGCCGGCGGAACGCTGCCGGAGGAGCCGGAGCTGCTGCCCAACGCCGAGCGCGAGTACCGCGGCGGGATCCACCAGGGCGTGGACCTGTTCTTCCTCAAGTCCGGCGGCGACCCCGTGGTCTGCGGGACGCCGGTGGTGAACGCCCATACCGGGACGGTCACGCGCGCCGACCGGGACTGGCGGCCGATGACCGTGCGCGAATATGAGAACACGATCGCGGCGCTGCGGGCGGACGGCCCGCACGGCGCCACGGAGAACGAGACCGACGCCGGCCGGCTGGACCGGCTGCGCGGGCGGCAGGTCTGGGTGGCGTGCGACGACGGCACCCTGATCCGGTACTGCCACCTCCAGGCGGTGGATCCCTCGATCGACGTGGGGCTCAAGATCGCCCACGGCATCCGGATCGGGACCGTGGGCAATTCCGGCACCGCCGACGGCGCCGCCGGCACGTCGCGGAACTGCCACCTGCACTTCGAGGTCTGGCCGACCCCGGACGCCTGGCTCGGGAAGGGGCGGTCCGCCTCCGCCGCCCGGAGGGCCTACGCCGCCCTGTTCGGGCCCGACGCCCCCTCCCGCTAGATCGTCAGTTGACGCTGACCCGGAAGCAGGCGCACCCGGTCGTGTTCACGCCCGCATAGGGCACGGTCCAGCGCAGCCACCGGGTCCCCGCCGACGGGTTCCCCGCCGCAAAGGACGCTGCGGGAGGCGCGGTGGCCGAGGTGGCGGTGGAAAACGCGACGGCCAGCGGCAGGCCGGTGGTGTTGCCGCAGCTCAGGGCCCCCGTCCCCGCCTCCGGCACGAACGCGGTTCCCTCGGGCACCGCGTCCGTGATCACGAACGTGAAGGCGGAGGACGAGGAGTAGTTGCTCCAGCAGACGCGGAACTGCACGGTGTCCCCCGAGGCGGCCACGCTGAGCCGCGGCTCCTTCGTCAGCTTGACGTCCGCCCCCACCACCATGATCGTGGTCAGCCCCGTGATGGATCCGTCCGTCGTGTCGCCGACCACCAGGGTCTGGAGCCCGAGCTGGGTCATGGTGACATTGAGGAAGATCCGTACGCCGTTCATCGCCGCGCCGCCGTTGCACCCTCCCGCGATGCTGCTCTGCCAGGTGAAGTTGTAGGTATCCATCGCGGTGTTCTCGATCTTGGCCGTGGCGTCGGTCGAGGTGAAGGAGCTGGTCCCGCAATAGTCGGTCTTCGTGTTGCCGGTCTGGGTGGCGACCACCACCGTGATCCAGAACGACTGGCCGGTGAACGCCACGGGCGGGGCGATCACGATGTAGAACGTCCCCTGGGACACGAACGGCAGGGTGTAATACTTCTCGCTGATCTCCGCCGCGATGGTCTGGACCACCGCGTCCTGGATGACGCCGCCCACCAGGATCTGCCAGTTCCGGGTCCCCACGGCGCCCAGGTTCGACAGGCCCCGGAAGGAGACGACCTGGTCCGGGGCGGTGGTCGTGTAGGTCGCGTTGTACCCGGCCTGGGACTGGTACGACCGCAGCTGGGGCGCCATCCCGGTGGCCGGGCAGAACACGTCGATCGTGTACAGGTTGGTCGGATTGGTGCCCAGGCAGGCCTTGCCGGCGTTGAACTGGTTGCTGCCGCTCTGCGGCAGCCAGAACTCCGTGCCGGACTTCTGCGCCTTGATGTCGTGCAGGATCGTCCCGCACGTCCACGAGCCGGAGAGGTCGGACCCGGCCTCCACCTCCAGCGCGGTGCCGGGAGTCACCTGGTTGACCCGGATGAAGTTCTGGACCGCCCGGGTGAAGACCGTCGGCATCACCCCCGCGATATAGCTGGGGCCGTACCGGTCCGGGTTGCCGGGGGTCGCGATCCCGGCCGGCACGCTGTTGTTGGCGACCACCGTCCACGCGCCGGTCGGGTTGGGGGACGACTCGAGCCCGACGGGCACGTACAGCGAGATCGAGTAGGAGCAGGCCAGCGGGCCCAGGTTGAAGACCGCGAGGTTGCAGTTCCCCCCCGCGTTCCCCTCCTTCAGCGGATTGCAGTAGAACGTCCCCGGCGTGCCCACGGCGGACGCCAGCAGCCCGTTCTCGCGCTCCGGCGACATGATGCCCAGGGTGAAGTTCCCGTTGGCCCACAGCGCGCGGTGGACCATGCAGTTGGTGGTGGACGAAATGAGGCGGTAGTTCTGCTCCGTCCAGTTGTAGACCGGCGTGGACTGGTTGTACGAGATCGCGGTCGTGTTCTGCCAGATCGCGCCCGGATCCAGCTCCGCGTTGTCCATGAAGTCCCAGGACAGGGTCGTGGGATTCCACCGGAAGAGGAACTCGGTGGTCGGCTTCGTGTCGTCCGTATTCAGCACGTAGAAATAGTCGCTGGGAGGCGCCCCGGTGTACGTCTCCTGGAGGAAGGCATAGTGGATCCGGGAGGCGAAGGTGAGGCTCGACCCGGAGACCCACCCGAACCGGTCGGCGGAGCTGTCTTCCGAGTTGGTGGCCAGCTCCCAGATGAACGGCGCGTTGGACACCACCTTGTACAGGAAGTGCGACGGGTAGATCCCGCCGATCATGAAGGTGTTGTCGTAGGCCACGGGCCAGTACGCCGCCGGCGCGCGTTCCACCTTGCACCCGGACCACCCCCCGTCCGCGAATCCGCCTACGCAGGTCCCGGCGAAGGTGGCGATGGACGGGCTGATCCCCCCGGTGTTCGCGTAGACGTCGTTGCTGTGCTCCTGCTTGTAGAAGCTGAAGTTGGTCATCTTGTTCAGCGGGAAGAAGTGGATGTGGAAGGCCTGGCCCGCCGGGTTGGTGGATTCCGTGCACTGGTACCCGTAGGCGCCATACGAGAAGTAGGTCGTGCGCAGGACGATCAGGGCGTCGTGCACGAACTCCCGCGGCTGGACGGACGGGCCGGTGCCGCCCACCACGCCCGTGCGGCCGAGCTCCAGCAGCGAGATCCGGTTGGTCGCCGTCGCCCCGGCGGTCGCGCTCAGGCGCACCCGCCCCTTCCAGCGCAGCTCCAGCGTCATGCCCGGCGGCATGTCCATCTTCCAGGTCAGGATGGTCGTGCCCCCCGCGACGGTCCGCCCCGGCGTGGCCGCGGCGCACCCGGACGGCGTCATCGTCCACCCGGTGCAGGGATCGTCGAATCCCTCGTTCGCGCTCCAGGGATCCAGCTCCGGCGGCACGGTGTCCCAGAGCACGGTGTTCCACCACGCCTTCGTCGTCGAGGTGTTCTTCACGAAGATGGAATAGGTCATCTCGTCGTCCGGCAGCCCGAGCCGGCCGGCAAACAGCAGGTCGTTGTCCCCGATCATCCAGAACAGGAACCGGCGCACGGACGTGCGGGCGGGCGCCGAGAACAGCTGGGTGGACGGGCAGGTCGAGCCCAGCCAGTTCACCGCCGCCCGGTTGTCCAGCCGCAGGTTCTCCGGCGCCGCAAGGTCCCCGGAGCCCGGTTCAAACAGCTCGCCGTTCCCCCAGTCCACCGAGGCCTGGAACGTCAGTTCGGACGTCGCGCCCCCCGTCACGGGCCCGCCGGGCAGGGACCAGCGCAGCCGCAGCGGGGGCCCCGGATCCGGGTCCCACCCGGCATCGGCCGCGGGCGAGGCGGTCGCGGGCACGTAGTGCATGTACGGGGGCAGGGTGTCGGTGATGACGATCCCGGCCAGCGCCGCGGCGCCGGGCCGCCCGTAGGTGACCGTGTACGTGATCGTGTCCCCGGGCGCGGCGAACGGGGGCCCGCTCTTGAGGATGTAGTTGATCGTCTGCGTCGCTGACGTGAGGTCGCCCCACCCCTCGCCGCACCCGTGGTTGTCCGCGAGGCTGCTCGGATAGCCCGTGGGCAGGTAGCGCAGGGCGTTGGCTTCCGCCAGCCCGAACGTCACGGTCGCCTGGTCGGCCGGACACGAGGCCGTATCCACGATGATGTCCATGGTGACGATCTGGTCGCAGCCGACGCAGGGCGGCGTGCACCCGCCGAAATCCAGCGTGGCTCCCGCCCACGTCCAGGCGTTGTACGTGCCGGTCTGCTCGGCGTAGGCCCCGGCATAGGTCAGCGGCAACAGGGCGGTGGCCGTCGCGCCGCAGGAAAATTTCGCGTACACCCCCGCGAAATCGGTCTTCGTCGCCGTACCGAAATTCACGAGCGTCAGCCCGGTGAACGACTCCCCCACCAGGGCGCACTGGCAGATGTCGATGTCGTACGACGCCACCGGGGTCTTCAGCCAGTTCGGCCACAGGGCGGTGGACGTCACCGTTCCATTGTCATAGGCGTACGAGATGCACCCGTCCGCCCGCACCGGGGCGGGACCGGTGATCGCGAGGACGCACAGGAGGGCGGCCGCTCCCCATCCGGGCGCGCGGCGCCCGCACAGGATGTTGATCGTGCTCAGCCGATGCAGAAGTCCCCCCTCGCTCCGGTCCGCCCGCCCTCGCGGATAGTATAGGCGACCCGGCGCGGGGCTGTTCCGCGCTTTTCGTGTTGTGCAGGGGACGTTTGTGTGACATCGCTCCGGAGTTTCCCGCGGGACGGTGGGGACCCGCCGGCCCCCCGCGCCGGCCGCCCGCGCCCGCGTGGCCGCCGGTCATTGATCCCCCCGCGGGGATTTGGTAAGGATGGGGTGAGAGTCCCAGGGGAGGGAACGACGGATGCGCCAACATCTCGTCACTCACAAGCCGGTGCGGAGCCGTTCCACAACGCCCGTGCGTTCGCCTGCCCCCGTATGTCTTTCCGGTCTTTCATTGCAGTGGGGTGTCGGCGAGCGCCCGGATGATCAACGAGCCAAGCTCCCTCTCAAACCTACCCAACGGCTCAACGTCCGGGTTTCCCTACAACTGCTCCCCAGTTCGGCTCCCGGCACCCCCAAAGGCTTCTTGGAGGGGGGGACCCTGCGCGGGTCCCCCCCTTCCAACGCGTCGCGTTCGATTATTCAATTTTGAATCAGTAAGCGCCGCTGCCTCCCCCCTCCAAGGTGTCGGATCGCGCCAACCCCCATACGGCGCGATCCGACAAACCATTAATCGACGAAGATCGGGAGTACGATAGGTTCCGGATGAATTCAGAGAAATTCGAGGGTGTGTACTGCGCGACCGTGACGCCGTATGCCGCGGACGGGAGCGTGGATGCCGGCGTGGCGCGCACGCTGACCCGGTACCTGATCAACGAGGGGGTCCAGGGCGTGTGTCCCGCGGGCACCACCGGGGAATTCCCGCTCCTGGGCCGGGACGAGAAGGCGCTGCTGAACATGTCGGCCTGCGACGCGGCCGGCGAGGAAGGCCGGGTGGTCGCCGGGGTCTGGGGGAACGCCGCCGAGCGCGCCTTCCTCGCCCAGGACGCGGCCGCCCACGGCGCCGCGGCGGTCTTCCTGACCACCCCGATCTTCTATCCGGCCACTCCCGAGGCGCTCCTCGACTGGTACCGGGGCGTCGCCAAGGCGACGACGCTGCCGGTCTTCGCCTACAACATCCCGCAGTTCAGCGCCAACGAGATTCCCCTGCCGGTCCTCGACACGCTCGCCGCCGAGGGCACGATCCAGGGGTACAAGGATTCCTCCCCCGACCGGGCCCGGCTCGAGGCGGTCGTAAAACTCCTCAAGGGCCGGGTGGCGGTGTTCGCGGGCAGCGAGAACCTCTTCCCCACGGCCCGGGAGCTGGGCGTGGACGGATTCATCTCCGGGCTCGCCAACGCCTTCCCCCGCACCGTTGCCGCCGTCTGGCGCGGCGACCGGGGCGCCGCGGAACACCTGTCCATGGTCAAGGAGGTCGTGAAACGGTGCGGCGGCATCCCCGCCCTCAAGTACCTCCTGGCGCTCCGGGGGTTCGCCATCGGCCCGGCCCGCGAGCCGATCGCCGCGCCGCCGGCTCCCGCCCGGGCGGAACTCGACCGGCTCGAACGGGACCACGGCAAGGGGCTGTAGCCGCCCCCCCCCCGCGCGGGCCGCTCGTTCAGGAGGAGCTGGTCAGGAGGTCGAGGACGGAGCGGAGCTGGGCGGGATCGGCGGACGGCAGGTGCAGGCGCACCACCCGGCGGCCGTTGGCGGTGAGCGAGGCGATGTCCCCCAGCGCCTGCGCCCGCTGGAGCTGGGCGAAGGTGTAGGGCACGCCGGGGATCGCCGCGTCGGCCGCATGGTCACAGGTCACCACCAGGAAGGCGCCGGAGGCCGGGCCGCCCTTGTGGAGCTGGCCGGTCGAGTGGAGGTACCGCGGCCCGAACCCGAACGTCGTCGCCACCCTCGCGCGGTCGCGCAAAACCGCCCGCGCCGCGCGGAAGGCCTCCTCGGTCGCGTGGTCGAACGGAATGAAGGCGAGGATCCCGAGGTAACCGCGCCCGGGCGCGAGGCCGCGGACCAGGTCGCGCACGTCGCCCGCCGTGCCGGGCACCGTTTCCGGCAGGGCGCCGGATTCCTCGAACGCCTTCAGCAGCGCCCCGGTCCGGGTCTTGGCTTCCTGGACGTTGGGCTGGTCGAAGGCGTCAATGCGCAGGAGCGAGCCCGCGACCGCCGTCGCGAACTCCCACCGGAACATCTCCGCGCCGAGCTGGAGCGGGTCGCTGAGCCGGCACCGATGCACCGGGTGGCCCGCCGCCTCGAGGGCCGCGAGCCGGGCGGCCGTGGCCGGATCCGGGTCCCCCGCCAGCTCGACGGCGACGAAGACCCGGTCATTCCCGTACGCCGCGGGCGCCCCCAGCGGCTCGCCCGCCACGGGCACCAGCCCGGTTCCGTCCTTGCCCGTGCTCTCGGCCAGGAGCTGCTCGATCCAGAGCCCGAGCGCATCCAGCCGGGGCGAGAGGACCAGCGTCACCTTGTCCATCCCCGCCCGCGCGGATTCCCCGAGGTTCAGCCCGAGCAGCAGCCCCGGGTTGTCCGCCGCGGGCGCGCCCGGGCCGCACCGGCGCATCATCTCGATCGCGCCGTCCAGCAGCCGGCCGGTGTCCACGCTCAGCAGCGCCGCGGGCACCAGCCCGAAGTACGAGAGCGCCGAGTACCGCCCGCCGATGTCGGGGGGATTGGTGAAGACCCGCCGGAAGCCGTGGCCGTGGGCCAGCCGCTCCAGGGCGGTGCCCGGATCGGTGATCGCGATGAACTGCTTCCCGTTGAAGTGCGTCCGGGCGAAGAAGTACCGGAAGAGGGAGTCCACCTCGATCGTGCCGCCCGACTTGCTGGAGACGATGAACAACGTGGTCGCCAGGTCGCCGCGCCGCTCCGCCGCCAGCACCGCGGCCGGGTCGGTCGTGTCCAGGACTTCCAGATCCAGCCCGCCCGGCCAGCGGCCGAGCACCCGGCGGAAGACCTCGGGCGCGAGGGAAGAGCCGCCCATCCCGAGCAGGAGGGCGCGGGTGAACCCGGCGGCGCGGATCTCGCGGGCGAACCAGACCAGGTCCGTGGCCCGCGGCCGCAGGTCGCGCGCGACGGTGAGCCACCCCAGCCGGTTGGCGATCTCGCGCTGGTGCGCGGGATCGGCGTGCCAGACGGCCGCGTCGTGCGCCCAGATCCGGCGCACGAGGACGGCGCCGGGCGAGGAGACCGTTTTCGCCATCAGGGCTTCCTTTGTATCACACGCCGCGCCCGCGTGACGGCCCGGCGCCGGGCCGGCCGAGCATCTTCCATTCCAGCAGCCCCATCAGCCAGCCCCCGCCCCACAGGGCCACCACGAAAATCGCGCCGGTCTTGCGCACGGCCTCAGCCATGCGGCGGACATCGTGCGCCGCGCCGGTCGAGGTTTCTGAAGCCTGTACGAAGACGCCCCTCGCATCGGGAGTGGCTTTCAGCGCCTGCTCCAAACGCTCCGGCGAAACCGTGTCGCCATACTCGGCTTGCAAAACCGTCGCCTCGAGACCGTAGGCTTTCGCAATTTCCCCCCCGCCCCCCCCGAATTTGCCCGCCCAGACCCCCC
>CAYNUZ010000110.1:0-7938 GCA_964400385.1 uncultured bacterium
GCGGGCGGGCGGGGTCGGCCTGGAGGCGCGGCTGCCGCGCGCGGCGCTCGGGGCGGCGGGGCCGGGGACCTGGAAGGTGGCCCTGAACTACCGCGACGTGGACGGCCTCTACGAGACCTGGTGGGACGGGACGGTGACGCTGCCCGGCCCGGGGCGGGGACCGGCGAAGCCGTGAAAATCCTCGTGACCGGCGCGAGCGGGACGCTCGGCGGCCACGTCATTCGCGAGCTCGAATCCGCCCACACGTTGCGCCTCTTCTCCCGCCGCCACCCCCGCGAGGGCGCCCACCGGCTGGACACGCACCATCCGCACGTGGCGGGCGACCTGCGGGACCCCGCCGCCGTCCGCCGCGCGGTGGAAGGCGTGGACGCGGTGGCGCACCTGGGGGCCAATCCGTGGTTCTCGCCGGAGACGTTCGCGATCAATACCACCGGCACCTACCATGTCCTCGAGGCGTGCCGGGAAACCGGCGTCCGGCGGTTCGTGATGGCCGGCAGCGACTGGGGGACGGGGAAGTCGGACACCGTCATGCGGCCGCCCGCGGCGGTGCCGGTGACGGAAGCCGATCCCGCGCTGCCGCGCGACCACTACGGCCTGTCGAAGATCCTCAACGAGCGGACCGCCGAGGCGTATGCCGCGGAGTACGGCATCCGGTGTGCCGTGCTCCGCATTACGGGTGTCTGGTCGCCGGAGGCCACGGCAGCCTACGCGGCCCAGGACCGGTCGCAGGCGGCGGCCGGGGGCGCGAAGTACTGGTGGACCTACGTGGACGCGCGGGACGTGGCGCGGGCATTCCGGCTGGCCCTGGAAGCGCCGGACCTGCCGGCCTACGGCGCGTACTTCATCGCGGCGGCCGATACCGTGATCGACGAGCCGACGGCCGAGGCGGTGCGGCGGCACTGGCCGGGGGTGCCGGTGCGCGGGGAGCTGGAGGGCCACGCCTCGGTCCTCTCCACCGCCGCCGCGGGCCGCGCCTTCGGCTGGTCCCCCCGGCAGACCTGGCGCAGGAACTAGACCAGCGCAGGCGCCGCCGTCGTCTTTGCGCCGACGCTTGCCGGCCACGGCGGCGACGACGCTGGAGGGTCTCCCTGCAACGGCGCCGGGCCGGCCCGGCGCCGGCTCACTCGAAGGTCTCGCCCAGGACCTCCTCGAGGGTGGTGAGGCCCTTGCGCCATTTCAGGATGGCCGCCTCGCGCAGGTTGATGAACCCGGCGGCCTTGGCCGCCTCCTTGAGCTGCCCGAGCGACCCCTTCTTGAAGATCAGCTCGCGGATGGTGCTGGTGACGGGCAGCACCTCGTAGACGGCCAGCCGGCCCCGGTAGCCGGTCTTGTGGCACTCGTCGCACCCCTTCCCCTTGTAGAACTTGGTGCCCGCAATGTCCTTGGGCTCCAGCCCCACGCGCTTCAGCTCCTCCGCCGGCACCGTGATCTCCTCCTTGCAGCTGTCGCAGATCTTCCGGAGCAGGCGCTGCGAGGCGACGCACAGCACCGCCGACCCCACGTACACCGCGTCGATCCCCATGTCCATCAGCCGCATGATGCTCGAGGCGGCGTCGTTGGTGTGCAGCGAGGAGAGCACCAGGTGGCCGGTCAGCGAGGCCTTGACCGCGATGTCCGCGGTCTCGTTGTCCCGGATCTCGCCGATGAGCATGATGTTCGGGTCGTGCCGCAGGAAGGCGCGCAGCACCGAGGCGAACGTGCGCCCCGCGTTCGGGTCCACCTGGATCTGGATCACGTTCGGCAGGCGGAACTCGACGGGGTCCTCGACCGTCATGATGTTCCGGCTGGGCAGGTTGACGTGGCTGAGCGCCGCGAACAGCGTGGTGGTCTTGCCCGAGGCGGTGGGGCCCGTGGCGAACACCATCCCGTACGGCTGCGTCACGGCATGCTCGAAATGGGCCAGCTGGTCGGGCTCGAACCCCAGGTCCTTGAGGCTGAGCACCGCCGAGGACTGGTCCACCACGCGCATGACGATGTTCTCCCCCCAGCGGGTGGGCAGGGTCGAGATGCGCATGTCCACCATCTTCCGCCCGAGCTGGAGGTGGATGCGGCCGTCCTGCGGCCGCCGCTTCTCGATGATGTTCATGGTCTTCGTCATGATCTTGAACCGGGTCGCCACCCGGCGCTTGGCCGTGACCGGGGGGGCGGGGAACTCGATCAGGGAGCCGTCGATCCGGTACTTGAGGACGATCTTCTTCTCGTACGGGGTGATGTGGATGTCGGAGGCGCGCTTCTTGACCGCGTCCGCCAGGATGTAGTCGCACATCTTGATGATCGGTCCCTCGTCCTTGATCTCGTCCTCGTCCTCCTCGCGGCGGTCGGCCATGACCTCGAGGTCGATGTCGCCGGGGTTGAGCATCTCCTGCTCCACCGATTCCAGGAGGTTGACCTGGTCCTGGTCGAGCGCCCGCGCCGCGGGGCCGGCCTCGCGGGCGTCGCGCGTGGAGATGATCTCGCCCCCCGCCTTGCCGTCGGTCTGGGGGAAGTGCTTCGCGAGCAGGGCCATGACCTGCGAGGAGGGCGACACCATGATCTTGAGCCGGGCCTCCGGGGGCAGCCGCAGCTCCTTGGGGAGGTAGAACAGCGAGAGGTCGTCGGGCTGGCAGGTCGCCAGCGTGACGGTGCCGTTGTCCTGGGAGACCGGGATGGCCCGGTACTTCCACGCGACGGTGCCGGTCAGGTACTTGAGCAGGGGCGCCGCCACCTCGACGCCGTCCAGCGGCCCGTATTCGAGCCCGTGCTGGAGCGCGAGGAACCGGTAGAGCGACTCCTCGGTGATGTGGCCCAGCTTGATGAGCGCCTCGCCCAGCGGGTCGCCGGAGGACTTCTGGGCCGTGAGCGCCTCCTGAAGCTGCTCCTCGGTGATGAGCTGCTCCTCCACGAGCAGGGTGCCCAGCCGCTTCAGCGCCACGGTCGATCCCCCCCCGCCACGGTCAGTCGCCGCCCATCGTGACGCGCTGGACCTCGTCCACGGTGGTCAGCCCCGCCTTCCACTTCTCGATGGCGAGCGTGCGCAGCGACCGCATGCCCTCGGCCTCCGCCACGCGCCGGATGGCATTGGTGTCCGCGTTCTCGAAGATCTGGTTGGCCACCTCGTGCGTGTTGCGCAGCATCTCGTAGATCCCGACCCGGCCCTTGTACCCGGTCATGCTGCACTTGGGGCACCCGGCGCCCTTCCGGAAAGTCCCGCCCTCCGCCTGCTCCGGCGTGACCTCGATGCGCTTGAGCTCCTCCTCGGTCGGCGTGGTGGGCGCCCCGCAGTCCTTGCAGATCCGGCGCATGAGGCGCTGGGCGACGATCAGCCGGACCGCGGTCCCGACGTACGCCGGCTCGATGCCGATGTCGATCAGGCGGGCGATGGTCGAGGGGGCGTCGTTCGTGTGCAGGGTGGAGAACAGCAGGTGGCCGGTGAGGGCGGCCGCGATGGCCGTGCGGGCCGTCTCCTTGTCCCGGATCTCCCCGACCATCAGGACGTTCGGGTCCTGCCGCAGCGCGCTGCGGAGCGCGGCCGCGAAATCCAGCCCCACCTCGTGGTCCATCTGCACCTGGATCACGCCGGGCATCTCGTACTCGACCGGGTCCTCCAGCGTGATGATGGACTTCTTGGGGTCGTAGATCGCGGACAGGGCCGAATACAGGGTGGTCGTCTTGCCGGACCCGGTCGGGCCGGTGTGGAGGATCATCCCGTACGGGGACCGGATGCACTCGTGGTACAGCTCGAGCTCCTCCGGCTCGAGCCCGAGCTTCTTGAGGTCGAGCTGCAGGGACGACTGGTCCAGGATCCGCATGACGATGTTTTCCCCGTCCATCTGGGGGATGACCGAGACCCGCAGGTCGATCGTCTTGTCGTACACCTTGATCTTGATCCGGCCGTCCTGGGGCTTCCGCCGCTCGGTGATGTTCATGTTGGCCATGACCTTGAAGCGGGCGATGACGCCCTTCTTCATGGCCGCCGGCGGCGACGGCATCACCTGCAGGACGCCGTCGATCCGGTACCGCAGCACGATGCCGCGCTCGGTGGGGTTGATGTGGATGTCGGACACGCCGCGCTTCGACGCCTCCGCGATGATCCAGTTGCACATCCGCTTGACCGGGGCCTCGTTCGCCGCGTCAACGCTGTATTCCTCCCCCCCCTCCCCGCTCGTGATCTCGACCTGCTCCTCCATCTGGGCGATCAGCGCGTTGGGATCGAGCGTTTCCGTGATGTCCTGGTGCACGGCGCCGACCGCGGCGATGGCGGCCGTTTCCACCGCGGAGATCTCGCCGCCGGGGCCCGCCTGGGGCCGGGCCACCGGGCCGCCGTTGGCCGGCCCCGATCCCGGCGGGTACAGGGCCTCGAGGACGGCCGTGATTTCCCGGACCCGGCCGATGCGCAGCTCGATCACGACCTCGGGCGGGAGCCGGACCGTGCGCTTGAGCTCGGCCACGTCCACTGCGCCCGGGTGCTCCGCGGCCAGCCGCAGCTTCTGCCGGTCGAAGGAGAGCGGGACCAGGCGGAAGCGACGGGCGAACCACTCGGGGAGCATCTGGCGCGCGGCCGGGGTCGGCTTGTAGGCGGAGAGGTCCTCGACGTCCGTGCTGTACTGGTGGGCGAGGAAGTTCGCGAGCGAATCCTCCTCGATCAGGGCCAGCGCGACCAGGGACTGGGTGAGGGTGCTGCCGGGCTTGGCCTTGAGCTCGCGCATGGCCGCCCCGAGCTGTTCGTCATCGATCAGCCCTTCCTCGACGAGCACCTGGCCGAGCCGTTGCGGGTCCATCCGCCCCTATCTTATCGCCTGTTCACGCCCCCAGGCGGATCCGCGCCAGGGTCCAGAGGATCCTGAGCCCGTCAACGGGGTGGATCTTCTTCCCCTCCCGGTACGTCCGCGGGGTATACCGCACCGGGACCTCCAGGATCGGGACCCGGCGCTGGAGGAGCCGGGCCGCCAGCTCCGCCTCGAACTCGAACCGGCGGGCCCGCAGGGGGAGGGACCGCAGGAGGGCGGTCGGGGCCGCCTTGTACGCGCACGCCACGTCCGACAGGCGGGCGCCGAAGAGGACGTTCACCGTGCCGGTGATCACGCGGTTGACCGCCCGGGGGAAGCGGAGCGCTCCGCGTCCCGCTCCCGGCGTGCCGGCCCCGAACCGGGTGCCGAAGACCGCCATGCGCCCCCCGCGGAGGAGCGGCTGCAGCAGGCGCGGCAGGTCGCGCGGATCCGTCTCCCGGTCGGCGTCCTGCACCACGATCCACCGGCCCCGCGCCGCGGCGAGGCCGGTGCGCACCGCCGCGCCCTTGCCGCGGTTCACCGGGTGCGCGACGACGCGCACGCCCCGCCCGGCATACCGGCGGAGGACCTCCGCCGAGCCGTCGGTGGAACCGTCGTCCACCGCCACGATCTCCATCCGGGGCCGCAGGCGCGCGAGGGCCTCCAGGACACGGCCCACCGTGCGCACCTCGTTGAACACCGGGACGATCACGGAAACCGACCGGCTCACTCGTCCTCGAGGCACGGGCCAACCGCGGTCGCGGGCGGCTCGGACGGGTCCACCAGGAGGTGGTTGGCGATCTCGAACCGGCCTCCGGCCGCATCGCCGATCCCCAGGTCCAGCCGGACGCGGGCGCCGCCCGGACGCAGTGTCACCGTGTGCGCGAACCGGCCCCGGGTCACGACCACCGGCTCGGACGATTCCTCGCCGCCCTCGGGGTGGAGGAACAGGCGGAGGGTCCCCCGGGCGACCAGGCTCCCGCGCAGCGTGACCGCGAGGCCGCGGGGCGTGAGCCGGGCCGCGGGCGCATCGAGCCGGACGCGGCGGCCGACGAAATCCTGGGTGATCCACATGCTGGGCAGCGGCACCGCCGGGGAGCCGGCCGCGGCCGATTCCCCGATGGCCAGCCCGATGCCGGCGGCATTGAAGGCGGGGTTCAGCAGGTTGGCGCGGTGCTTCGGGCTGTGCATGAGGTTGTCCTCGAGCTGGGCGACGAACCCCTCGAATGTGGCGCCGCGGTGGTTGCTCCCGTACGTCCCGATGTTCTCGCCGGAGGTGGCCTCGGTGACGCCGGCCCGCGCCAGCCGCAGGACCCACGTGCGGTACGCCGGCTCCGGCGACTCGTGCGAAAAATACCGCTTGTCCCGCATCTCCTCGGAGTGCCGGCGGGCGGCCACGGTCGCGAGGGGGTCGGCGGCCAGGGGCGCCAGCCCGTGGGCGGCCCGGTCACGGTTGGCGAGGGCCAGGGCATGGGCCTCCAGGGCCAGGAGCTCCCGTTCCGTGAGCCGGGCTTCGAGGCGGGCCGGGTGGGTCCCCGAGGCGGGGTGCGCCACGGCCGGGAGCAGCAGGGCGAGGGCGCAGGCCAGCGCCCGCGGGGTCATGGCCGGGTCTTGGGCTTGTACTTGCCGGTCTCGAGCAGGATGAACATGTTGTCCTTGCGGCGGCGGACCAGGAGCAGGACGTTGCGCCCGCCTTGCTTGAGCCGCCCGTAGGAGGCCTCGAACTCCGCCAGCGTCCGGACCGGGACCCCCGCCATCGCGGTGACCACGTCGCCCTCGCGCAGCCGGGCCTCGCCGGCCGCGGTCCCGGCCTCCACGAAGGTCACCAGGACGCCGTCCCGGCTTTCCAGCATGTACTCGCGGAACATGTCCTGGGTGATCTCCTTGACGTTGAACCCCCACCCGGTCTCCACCTCGCGGGCCTCGAGTTTCGGCTGCTCGGCGATCGCCACGGCGAGCGTCAGGACCTTGCGGTCCCGGCGCACCCGGGCCCACACCCGGTGGCCGACCTCGCCCGACCAGATCAGGCGGCTGAACCGGTTCAGGTCCTCCTCGTTCTCGGCGGTCACCGGCTGGCCGTTGAACTCGAGGATGATGTCGCCCTGGGCGAATCCGGCGGCCGCGGCGGGGGAGGCCGGCTGGACGTCGCTGACCAGCACGCCGCCGGGCTCGGTCACCCCGAAGTAGGCGCGCAGCTCCGCGGTCAGGGGCTGGATCGAGAGCCCGATCCAGCCCCGGGCCATCTTCCCCTCGGAGAGCTTGTTGACGACCTCCTTGACGGTGTTGATCGGGATCGTGAAGCTGAGGCCGCGGCCGAGCCCCATGGAGTTGATCCCGATCACCTCGCCCTTGAGGTTGACCAGGGGGCCGCCGCTGGACCCGGGATCGATCGAGGCGTCCGTCTGGATGAAGTCGGTGGTGAAGTCGTAGCCGGACTCCACGTCCTGGTAGGGATTGAGGCTTGAGAGCGTCCGCCCCTTCCCGCTGACGATCCCGAAGTAGACCGTGCGGTCGAACCCGTAGGGATTGCCGACCGCGATCACCCACTCGCCGACCAGCGCGGCGTTGGAATCCCCGAGGACCGGCTCCGGGAAGGAGGTCGTGGAGGGGATCTGGATCAGCGCGAGGTCGGTCTGCCGGTCGGACCCGAGGAGCTTCGCCTCCAGCTTGCTGTTGTCCGGCAGCGTGACCGTGATGAGCTGGGCCTCGTCCACGATGTGGTGGTTGGTGATGATCCGGCCCCGCGCGTCCAGGATCAGGCCGGAGCCCTGGACCTTGAATTTCTGGTCGCCGCGCTTCTGCACCGCCTCGATGTGCACGACCCAGGGCTTGACCCGGCTGGAGACCTGGACGATGACCTGCTGGAGCTGCTCGAAGAGGCGCAGCGGTTCGGAGAGGCCCTCGCCGGCGGCCGCCGGCGAGGCCGCCAGCAGCGCCCCGAGGACCGCGGGGAAGGGGAAGCGCCGGCGGGGCGGGAGGAACATCGGATCACGTTACGCCCGGTTCGCACCGCCGTCAAGGGAATCCCGCGCGCCGGCGGCCGATATAATGGCCGCCATGCGTGCCGCCCGCCTGCTCGCCGTCGTCGCGTGCGCCGGCCTGTGGGGGTGCGGCCCCGCCGGGCCGGAGATCCGCACCACGACGGATCCGGCGGACTGGTCGCCGCGCCGCGTGATCGTGCTCGCGCCGGTCG
>CAYNUZ010000111.1:0-7920 GCA_964400385.1 uncultured bacterium
CGGGCGCGGCGATCACCAGCCCGGGGCGGACCAGCGGCGCGGCGACGGGCGCGATGCCGACGGCTGCGTCGCAGAGACAGCAGTGATGATCACCATCCTCGTGGTGCGGCGCGAAGGCCTGGGCCTCGTGCGCCAGGACCAGGCCCAGCGCCGCCAGCGCGAGCAGCCGGCCGGTCCGGCGGACGGCGGAGGTCACCGGCCGGCCGCCCCCAGCGCGAGGCCTTCCTGCTGGGTCACGATCCGGACATGCGGCAGCGGCTTCAGCCGGGCGTAGAGCCGCCGGACGCACCCGGGGGTCACCGGCCCCCACCCTTCCTCGTCGAACCCGTGCGTGTTGTAGACCAGCCAGCCGGACGGCGCCTTCAACCAGGATGCAACAAGCGATTCCAGGAAGGCGTCGCCGTTGCCCGGGCCGAACGCCTCGTTGCCCAGCCGGCGCGTCCCCGCGGTCGGGAAGGGGTTGAGCGCCGGCCCGCTCGTCCGCACCGCCCGCACCCGGGTGTCGAGATAGGCCTCGACCGCGGCGTTCGAGGCGTTGTACGGCATGTTGTACACCGCCTCGGCCGCCTTGAATCCCGCGAGGTTCCGCTCGAACGCGTCGAGGCAGCGGTCCACCTGCTCCTTCGCCTCCGCCAGCGGGATGTCCCGGTGGTTGCGGTGCGACCAGGAGTGCGGGCCGATCTCGTGCCCCCGCGCGGCGAGCTTGTTCCACAGGTGCCAGTCCCCCACCGGCGCGTTGTGGTACTCGTCCGCCGGGGTGTACGCGCCCGGGGTGCACGCCTGCGCGATCACGTTGAGTTGCGCCTTGACCCCGAACTCGTCCGCGATCGCCGCCGCCAGCGAGAACGACTTGGTGAACCCGTCGTCGTACGAGAGGGTCAGCAGGTGCGTGGGGGTCATGGCGCGGTCAAGCCCAGCCGGAGCGCGGGCAGGAGCCCGGAAACGACGGCATCGTTGAGCTCGAAGAGGGTGAACCCGGCCGCGCCCAGTTCGCGCGACGCGGCGATCTGCGACACCGCCGCGTCGGGCGACTGCGACTGGTCGGGGCCGTACGAGGCGTACAAACCCGCGACCACCGGCACCCGGCCCGCCGCCGCGACCTCGGCCTTGAGCCGGCTCGACATCTCCCCCAGGTTCTCGGTGTAGTTCATGGGGCAGACGAAATCGAGGAGGCCCTCGCGGCACCATGCGCCCCAGTCCTGGAGGACGCTCTCGCGGGCGCTGTCGGGGACCGGGAACACCGCCGCGGAGACCTGGCAGCCCGGCCGGAGGCGCTTCACCTCGCGGTGCACCTCGCGGACGAAACTCGTGATCAGCCCCCGCCGCCAGTCGCGGTACCGGGCCTCGTACGCCCCTCCGGCCACGACCGGGCCCGGCCACCCGCCGAGCTTCTTCCCGACCTCCTGCTCGAAGTTCGCGCGGCACACCGGGCAGAAACAGAACGTGTCCCCCGAGAACCGGATGTAGTCGAGGTGGAAACCGTCAATCGCGTAGTTCGTGACCAGCTCCCGGATCGCGTCGAGCTCGTACTTCCGGTTCACCGGGTTGGACGGGCAGAGCCAGTCGCCCGGCCTCCCGTCGGCGTCCACCTGGCAGCGGCCGGCGAACCGGAAGGGCACCGCCACCGCCGGATCGCTCATCCACCCGAACTGCCAGGACACTTTCCACACATGGACCTTCATCCCGCGCCGGTGGGCCGCGTCCAGCACGGCCTGCGCCTGGTCGCCGCGCCGCGCCACGTCCTTGTCCACCGGGAGGACCCGGCTCGGATAGAACGCCACGCCGCTCCAGAGCAGGTTCGGGAAGATCGCGTTGAACCCGGCATCCGCCAGCGCGTCCACGGCCTTGGCCCAGCCCATGCCCGGGCCGTACCCGGAGTGGCACCACACGCCGCGGATCTCGCCGGCCTTCGGCCGCTGCGCGCGGACATACGCGTCCACGAACGCGGCACGCGCCTCCTTGAGGCGCGCCTGGGCCTCGGGCCCCTCCGGATCGTAGGCGCGGGCGGCCTGGTCCAGCAGCGCCGCGCCCCGCGCGTACGCGTCCCGGCTCGCAGGCAGGTCCGCCAGCGCGGCCTTGAGCTCATTCGCCGTGTGGTACGGCCCGACCTCGACCGCATCCTGCACGCCAAAGGCCGAGGTGCCCTCCAATCCGGCCACCTCGACCACCGTGTCCCGCTTCGCGGCCGGGAGGACCCCGATCCGCAGCCGGGTCACCGTGGACCACGGACCGGGGGTGCCCTCGGTGTGGAACTTGGACCGGGTCGCCGTCAGGGTGGTCCAGTCCTTCGCCAGCCCCCCGAGGCCCGCCACGTACCACCCGCTTCCCGCCTCGAAGTAGAGGTTGACCCCGGCCACCGCGTCGGGGTCCGTCGCCCGGACGCGCAGCTTGAGCCACCGGTGTCCGGAAAGATCCTGCTCGAAGGGGACGTCCCACGCCGCGCGCCAGCCGGCCAGGGTGGAGAAGGGACAGCGAAGCTGCGCGATGACCCGGCCGTCCGCCTGCGCGGATACGGCCGTCGGCGTCCCGTCCACCGTGGCCCACCGGGTGGCGGAAGCGAGGTCAGCGGGGGGCAGCAGGATCGCGGCGCGGATGGACCCGGTGATCAGCAGCGAGGCGACCAATATCGTCACCCGACTAGTGTACCCACACCGCCGCCGCCGGCGGCGACCCTCCGCGCTAGTTGACGCTGACCTTGAAGCAGACGCACCCGGTGCTGTAGACGTTGACGGGCTTGATTGTCCACCGCAGCCAGCGCACCCCCACGGGCAGCGCGCCGCCGGTCGTCAGGAAGCTCGCCGGCGGGGGCGGCGCCGTGCTCGTGGCCAGCGAGTACGCCACGTCCACCGGCACCGCGGCGCCCGAGAACCCGCACAGGTGGTTCGAGGCGAGGTCCGGGACGTACGTCGTCCCCATCGGCACCGCGTCCGTAATGGTGAAGGAGAACGCCGAGGCGCTGCTGTAGTTGCTCCAGCAGATCCGGAACTGCACGGTGTCGCCGGACGCCGCCACGGACAGCCGGGGGCTCTTGGTGAGCTTCACATCCACCCCCACCACCAGCACCGCGGTCAGGCCCGTGATCGAGCCGTCGGTCGTGTCCGAAGCCACGATGGTCATGACTCCGAGGCGCGTGAAGGTGACGTTCACGAAGACGTGGACGCCGTCCTGGTACGGCCCCGCGCCGCATCCCGCGCCGATGTTGCTCATCCAGGTGAAGTTGTAGGCGTCCATCGGGCCGCCCTCGAGCTGCCCGAACGGGTCCGTCGAGGTGAACGAGGTCGTCCCGCAGTAGTCGGTCTTGGTGGTCTGCGAGGAGTCCAGCACCACGAGCGTGATCCAGAAGCTCTGGCCGAGGAAGACCACCGGCGGCGCGATGATCGTGTAGTGGTTCCCGGTCTGGAGGAAGGGGGCGGTGTATCCCTTCTCCGTGATCTTGCACATGATGAACTGCGCGATGGCCGCCGATCCGGTCAGGGAGTTGAACTGGTAGTTCACCTTCGTCGCGGCGTTGGTGATCGCCAGGAACGCCACGCACTGGTCCGGACCGTTCGTGGTGTAGGTGGCCGAATACCCGTTCTCCGCCTGCCCCTGGATCGCCGTGCCCGTCTTGGGCGCGAACACGTTCACGACCTGGGTGACCGGGCCGCACGGGCCGCCGCCGCCGGCGATCGTGTGCAGCCAGTACTGCGTGCCGGTCTGGTTGCCGTTGGAGGCCTGCATGACCGCGCCGCCGGACCAACCCTGGAAGAGGTTCGCGCCATAGAGGACCTGGATCGGGCCCCCCCCTGTCAGCTCCACCTTCCAGAGCGAGTACCCGGCGGCATTCAGCACGGCCCCGTAGATCTGGGGATTGGCCACGTTGGCGAGGCCGGCCGGGCAGAAGTCCGAGAGCATGAGCGACCAGGTGCCCGAGGTGTCGGCCAGGGTGCCGGGAATGTTGCCGACCGGGACCGCATTATCCGGGTTGTACCGCCAGAGCCGGTAGTTGGCGGTGGCGGCACCCACGTTCCCCACGACGATCTTGTTCCCGGCCCAGCCCGGCACGATGCCGTAGAAGGTGCCCGACCCGACCTGCGAGACCACGTTGCCGGTCTCGCGCGTCGGCCCGAACGAGACGTAGTTGTCCCCGCATCCGCAGCAGCAGAAGGCCTGGCTGATCGTGTCGCACCCCTCGTACACCACCAGCTGCGTGTCCGACGAGATCGTCCGCCAGGGGTTCTCGTCCGCGGCGTCCGGCCCCAGGTCGATGGCCTGGCTTTCCGGCCCCAGCTCGTAGGTGTCCATGTAGTCCCAGGTCAGGGTGCCGTAGTCGAACTCGAAGAGGTGGACGGTGGTGCCCTGGTTCGGCTGGAGGACCCCCGCCCCGTCCAGCCCCGTATTGATCAGCGACAGCGCGTCCCCGTCCCCCGCCGCGGTGTCCATCCCGGCCCGGCGCCACATGTAGTGCATGAATCCCCGGTAGGTGATGGACGTGGACGGCGCCCAGGTGTCGCTGTCCTGCGCATCATGGCTCATGTGGGTCAGCAACTGCCAGAGGACGGGGCTGTTGGAGACGACCTTGTAGATGAAGTCGATCGGATACGTCGGGCAAACCAGCTGCCAGCCGGTGGGGTCGTACACCGCCGGGGTACGCTCGATCTTGCACCCCGAGACCCCGCCGCCGGGGATCGCGCCCGCCCCCAGGCCGCACGCCGCATCGCCCGGGAAACCACCCAGGCAGTCGCCGACGAGACAGCCGATGGACTGGCTGACGCCGCCCGCCGTGGACCAGCCGCCGCCTTCATACTGGATCGCCCGCAGCTCGAACTGGGTCTGCTTGTTGAGCGGGAAGAAGTCGATGAAGAAGCCGGGGCACCCTTCCTTGTCGTTGCCGTTCGCGGCGAACCCGACGTAGCTGACGTAGGTCGTCGGGAGCTGGATCGTCGCCTGGTGCGTGAAGATCGCCGGGAAGCCGGAATTCCCCGTCCCGCCCACGATCCCGGTCCGCCCCATCTCCTGGATGGACATCTTGTTGAGCGCCGTCCCGCCGGCCGTGACGCCGGGCCGGATCTGGCCCTTCCACCGCAGGGTCATGGTGGCGCCCGGGGGCAGATCGATGGCCCACGTCATGATGGTCTGGCCCCCGGCCACCACCCGGCCGGCGCTCGCCGCCGCGCAGCCGGACGGGGTCATCGTCCACCCGTTGCACGGGTCCTCCAGCCCCTCGTTCGCCGCCCACGGATCGAGTTCGGGCGGCGCGGTATCCCAGATCTGCGTGTTCCACCAGGTCTTCGTGGGCGAAAGGTTCCGGACGAAGATCTCGTACGTCATTTCGTCGGCCGGCTTGCCCGGCTGTGGCGCGAAGAGCAGGTCGTTGTCCCCCACCTTCCAGAAGAGGAACCGCCGTACGACGGTCGAGACCGGGGGCGACACCGCGCCCTTGAGCGCGCAGGACGTGCCGTTGAACGCCGATTGGCCGAAGTTGCTCAGCCGCTGGCCTTCCGGGGCCGCGACGTCACCCGACCCGGGCTCGAACAGCTCCCCATTCCCCCAATCCACGGTCAGGGAGAACCGAACTTCGCCCGTGGGGCCGAAGGGCGTGGCCAGCGGGCCGAGGATCGTCCAGCGCAGCACGTTGGGCGGGCCCGGATTGGGATCCCAGCCCGCATCCGGCGGGGGCACGCCGCTGCCGTTCACGTAGTGGGTGTACGGGGGGATGGAATCCGTGATCTGCACGCTGGACAGGGACCCCGTCCCGGGCCGGCCGTAGAACACGGTGTAGGTCACCGTATCCCCCGGCGCCACCTTCGCCTTGTCGCCGATCTTGGAAATCCACGTGATCGTCTTGGGCTGCGGGTCCTTGATGTCGATGAACGGCGCGTCGCAGCCGGCGTCGTCCGCCACCCCGCCCACCGTCCCGTCCCAGCCCGGCCCCAGGACGACCGTGTTCCCGGGCGCGGCGCACGGCCCCACGTCCACGAAGACGTTCATCAGGTGGATGCAGTCGCACGTCGTGCAGGGATCGACGGCCAGCGTCGTGAGCCCGGCCCAGGTCCACGCCGGCTTGGCGCCGCTGGGAGTGTTGAAGAGGCCGGCGTACGTCAGCGTCATGGCGCCCGCGGAGCCTGGCCCGCAGGTGCCCGGCGTCAGCGAGCAGTCCCAGCACACGTACATCCCGGTCAGGTCGCCCGCGGCCCCGCCGGTTGCGGTGCCGTAGTTCAGGATGGTGATCCCCGTGATGTTCGCCTCGCTGTCGGGCGGGGGGCAGGTCACGCTGTCGCACATCTCCGCGTCGAAGATGGACGTCTTGACCCGTTGCCAGTTCGGGTAGAGGAAGTCGGCGGGGGGGCTGGCGTCGTCCGCGGACAGGTCGACGATGCAGGCGGAGGCGGCGCCCGCCCCAAGGACGGCGCCGAGCAGCGCGAGGCGGAGGGCCGGCCGGATCACGGCGCGGCGGCACCCGGGGCGGACGCCGGCCCGACGGCCTCCCAGAAATCGGCGTCCTCCGACCCGAGGTGCCAGACCACGATCCCGTCCACACCCGCGTCGCGCACCAGCGCCAGCTTGGCCGGCAGCGACCGGGCGTCCTCGTACCAGACCTGGTGGTGGAGGTCGTCCTCGTCGTAGTTGAAGTGGGCCTCGGACGCGACGGGATCCCAGAGGATCGGGACGCCCTTGGCGGCGGCCAGCGCCCGGGCGCGCCGGACCGTGACGTCCTCGGCCGCGGCGGGCTTGTCCCAGTCGTACCCGTACACCGGCACGCCGACCTGCAGCCGGGCCTTCGGGACCGCGGTCACGGCGTACGCGAGCACCTTCCGGAACCAGTCGAGCGAGGCGATGGGGCCCGGCGCGCCGCTGTCCTCGTGCTCGTCGTAGACCATCACCCGCACCCGGTCGGCCGCGGCCCCGAGCGCGATCCAGTCCTGCGCCTGCGGGCCGTCCCAGTCCCCCGGATCCGCGGTCTTGGCGTGCACCGCCACGGTCAGCAGCTTGCCGTGCGCGTGGAGCTGCGTGCCGAGCTCGGCGATGAACGTCGAGAGGAGGGCCCGGTCCGCGGCCTGGAAGGATTCGTAGTCCATGTCCACGCCGTCGTAGCCCCGCGCCACGGCGAGCTCCACCAGCGCGCGTTCGTGCGCCGCCCGCCGCCGGTCGTCTCCCAGGAGGCCGCGCACGACGTCCTTCCCCGCGGAGGCCGGAGGCTCGCCCACGGTGGGGATGAGCCGGACCCCGTGCGCCGCGCACACCGCCTTCACGAGCGATTCCACCTCCGCCAGCCGCTTGCCGGTGCTTCCGGCATCCGGCTCGTAGGCCGTCACCGAGCCGTCGGCGAGGGGATGGAACCAGAAGGGGGAGGCCTGCGAGAGCCGGTCCGCATGGTCGTGGAAGGAGCGGAACCCGTCGGGAAAATCCCAGGAGGTCCCGAACCACCCGCTCACCCGGACCGCCCCCGCGGGGGGGTCGTGGGCCGGGGCCGCCGCCGCGAGGCCCACGACCGCCAGCGCCAGGGCCGCGACCCGCGTGCGTCCCCCTTGTCCCAATGCCATTCCGCCTCCTTGCCCGGCCCGCCCCCGCCCCTCTACGCTACGCCCGGGGATGGCGGCGGGCAAGGCCTTCGGTAGCCCGAAATTGACCTTGGAGTGCCTGTTATTGACCTTTCCCCGGGCGGCGCCACGTGCCGGGCGTCTGCCCGGTCTGCCGCCGGAAGATCCGGTGGAAATGCTGCGGGGTCGCGAAGCCGAGGCGGGCCGCCACGACGGCGGGCGCGAGCCCCTCGTCGCGGAGCAGCCGCTGCGCCTCCCGCACCCTGAGCCGCCGGTGGTAGGCCAGCGGGGTGGCGCCGGTTTCCGCGCGGAAGCGGCGGATCAGCGTGTACGGGTTCATGCCGCCCAGCGCCGCCAGGTCGCGCAGCCGCACGCGGCGCTCCACCGCCCCCTCCAGGTG